>JACQOR010000099.1 GCA_016202435.1 Chloroflexota bacterium | reverse complement strand
GGACCTGGGACCCAACTATTTCGATGAACGCGACAAGACCGCCACGGTGAAGCGCGCCGTAGCCCGGATTACGCGCCTTGGCTACGAGGTCACGCTCACGCCAAAGGCCGCGTGAGCCCCGGAGCGTTATTTTCAGGCTAGACGCCTGCGATCGGCTAGTAAACTTGTTGCCAGCAACGAGCTTTCTCTGACGCCGCTGACGTCGAGAGGACCGGAGGCACTGTATGGAGCCCGAAGAAGCCCCGAGCATTGATGAAGGCACGCTGCACAAGATCCAGCGCATAGACGCCAGGCGGGTCTGGCGCCATGAAGCGCTCCAGTTCACTCCCTGGCTGGAAGAGAACATTGAACAATTGAATGAAGCGCTGGGATTAGAGATCGCCTTGTCCGGCAGAGAGGAGCGCGTCGGCGCCTTCGCTGTCGACCTGTACGGTACTGACCTGCAAACGTCGAGGCCGGTCGTCATCGAAAACCAGTTGGAAGATAGCGACCACTCACACCTGGGCCAGTTACTTACCTATGCAGCCGGGCTCAAAGCCGGCGTCGTCATGTGGGTGTGTCCGAAATTCCGCGAGGAGCATCGTGCGGCGCTTAACTGGCTCAACGAGATCAGCCCCGAGACCGTTGGCTTCTATGGCGTCGAAGTCGAGATTCTCGAAATCGATGGGAAGCGCGGGGCGAACTTCAAGCCCCTGATCATGCCGGCCATCGTGCCGGGCGTTACTGTAGTGACGAGAGGCGGCCAGAGCGAGCGAGCGGGGGTGTACCAGGTCTACTTCGCCCGTCTGCTCGAGGAGCTGAAGGAGCGACTGCCGGGAGCTACGACGGCCAGCAAGACCCAGGCCACCAACTGGTTCTCGTTTAGCTCTGGACGTGGCGGAGTCATGTTTGGGTGGTCTTTCACCGCCGGTAGCCGTTTCCGGACTGAGTTGTACATTGATACCGGAGACTCGGAGCGCAACCTGGCCATTCTCGAAGCGCTGCTCGCGGATCAGGATGCCATCGAGCGAGAGGTGGGTGTCTCCCTCGACGGGGAACGCTTGGAGCACGCGCGTGCAAAGCGGATCGCCGCCTACGCTCCCCATTCCGCTTCAATACTGGGCTCGGAGGACGAGCTGAGCCGGCTGAGAGACTGGGCGGTCAACATGATGATCCAGTTTGTTCGCGTGTTTCGCCCGCGGCTCCAGAGGCTGCCCTGAGAGTGACCTGAAAGAGCTAAACCAGTTCGAAGGTGAATTCAGCGTTCGAGCCCTGGGATGGGCCGGTAAGGCTGAGTCGCCTCACCCGGTACTGCTGCTCGAACTTATTGCTTCCCAGGGCGCCACAAACGGACGGGAGGACAGCCCTAAGGCCCATTTGCCGCGCGACATCGCCGGCCCGTACGACAACCTGTGTTCCCCCGGCACGGCGCGCAGGCTCCAAGTAGGCGCGAAACACGAAGTCTCGGATTTCGTCGGCTCGTGTCATTGCAGTCCCCTGATTTGACATCAAGCTAGCAACGGATGGTATCGCTAGTCAATGGACCGCGTACCGACCGCGATGCCTCTTCCTGAACCGAACTTCAAGACCGCATGGAGTGACTCTTTTCGAGGTACTAGTGTCCTGAATCAGAAATACGGTCGCAAAATCGGGCGATGCTGGCGAGGATCTGGTCGGCGGTTTTGGTCCAGACGAACGGTTTTGGATTTTCGTTGGTGGTTTCGAGGTAGCGCATGATGGTTTCCTCAAGGTCGCGCGTGCTGCGGAAGACACCGCGGCGCAACTGTTTCTCCGTCAGTGCAGCAAAGTAGCGCTCGACCAGATTGAGCCACGATGCACTGGTGGGCGTGAAGTGCAAGTGTAAGCGGGGCCGCATGACCAACCAGTTCCGGATGAGCTGGGTTTTGTGGGTGCCGTAGTTGTCCAAGATCAGGTGCACGTCCAGCTCAGACGGGACCGCGCGGTCGATTTGATCCAGAAACTCGCGGAACTCCACGGAGCGATGGCGACGCTGACCAGGATCAAAGACGCCGTCCGCGAGCTGGGACAGTCCTTCCCCGTCCCCGGCGCCGAAGCGCAGAGCCGGATCTAGGGGGAAGAGGATTATCGCGGCGACTGAGGGCTGGCCACTGTCGCCACCCCTTACCGATCAGATCCCGATCCGCGCTCCCCCTCGTCCGGGCTGAGCAGCCGCAGCCGAAACAGCTTACGAGCCAGCTCGTACACGTCTGATTTGGCGCCCTCTCTTCGGATTCCGAGGGCCACCACGAAAACGACCACGCGGTCCTGCTCAACTCGGTAGATCACCCGATAGCGCTGGCCAACAGCGCGAACGCTCCGGTAGCCAGACAGCTCGCCGAGTAGGGGGCGCCCCTGTTTCTCAGGCTCGTCGGCCAGAGCTGCAATGCGCCGGCGGATAGTGCCCTGGACCCTGCGGTCCCGAATCGCCTCCAGCATTGTTCGGGCGGTTGGGGTGAGCGCGATGCTCCAGGTCAGCTGTGCAGCTCGGCCTTCACCACGTCCCAGGGGATCATGTGGCCCTCGTTGGCTTCGCGAATACTCTGGCGGAGCATAGTCATCAGCGTCTCATCGCCCAGGATCTCGAGCGTCTCGAGGACTGACTCGTAGAGGTCCCACGGCAAGATCGCGAGAACCGGCTTCCCTCGCCGCGTGACCGTCACCGCTTCTGGTGCCGGTTCGCGTTCGAACTGCTCCGGCAGCGACGTCAATTGGTTTCGTGCCTCGATAATCGGCAAGGTGCGAGCCATGCGGCCTCCACGGTCTGGTACGTCTAAACGTACCAATAGCAGTCCCGAACTTCAAGGTGTCCGCCCCACACCGCGGGCTCCCTTTGCCAGCATCGTATCCCCTCTCCACCGCCTGTGAGAGGGGAGAGCCTGCCCAGAGCCTGACGAAGGGGGGGCGCAGCACCGCCGTCTACGATGCTATGATTCGGGCCGGGGGCGGGCGACACACGAACGCACTCCGCGACCCAGACGACCTCCTCGCCGAAGCCGAAGCCACGCCCTTCGCCGGCTGGGACTTCTCCTGGCTCGAAGGGCGCATGACCACCGACCCCCTCCCCTGGAGCTACTCCGCGCTCGTCGGGGAACGGGCCGCAAACGCCAGGAGCCTGCTCGACATAGGCACAGGCGGCGGCGAGCGCCTGGCCGCGCTTCCCAACCGGCCTCCCCTCACCGTGGCGACCGAGGCGTGGCTCCCCAGCGTTCCGGTGGCCGCTCAAAGGCTCCACCCCCTCGGAATCGCGGTTGTCCAGGTTGAGCCCGCCCCGGACAATGACGCCCAACTGCCCCGAGAGCGTCGCGGGCCGCTCCCCTTCCGCGACGAGTCGTTCGATCTGGTCATCGGTCGTCACGAGGCGTTCGTCGCGACCGAAGTGGCTCGCGTCCTGACCGATGGCGGTCACTTCATCACTCAGCAGCTTGGCCCTGGGCTGTCCGACGCCCTCCATCGCTGGCTCGAGCTGGACCCTCCAGTGCGGCCCAAGGACCGCGTACCCGTGGACCTCGCGCTCGTCTCGCAACAGGTGGGAGCCGCCGGCCTGACCGTGGAGCGCTCCGGGCGCGCCGAATCGATCATGTGGTTTCACGATGTGGGCGCGCTGGCCTGGTACCTCAAAGCCGTCCCGTGGGAAGTCCCTACCTTCTCACCCACCGCCCACAGGGGCCAACTGGCCCGCCTCCACCAGCGCATCCAGACCCAGGGTCCACTCCCGGTGCCCATCTCCCACCTCTGGCTGGAAGCCCTCAAGCCTCACTGACCACCCACGCCGGATTCCCCCTCTCCGCGGCGGATTCCACTAGCATCGCAAATGGATACACCACGCAAATGGCTACCGACGGGGAAGCCCTGGAGTTCATCGAAACCCGCCACCTCATGGCGCGCGGCATCGGCTACCTGGACGTGCGACGCGATCGATGCCGCCTTCGCGGAGGGGCGAATCGCCGAAGAGGAACGGTACGCCCAGGTCGAGGAGGAGCTGACCGACGCCTACCTCGCCTACCGAGAGCCCTGGCGCCAATCGGCCAAAGCCGGCGATGAAGCGGAATGGCGCTGGGCCCGTGAACTCATCCTCGACGCGCTCCCCGGAGCCGGCGGCACCTTTCTCGACGTCGGCTGTGCCAACGGCTACCTCATGGAGTGCGCACAGCGCTGGGGCCGGGAGCGAGGCCTGCGCCTCGAGCCGTACGGCGTCGACATCTCCTGGCGTCTCACCTCGCTCGCGCGACGCCGCCTCCCCCACTGGACGGACCGCATCTACGAGGGCAATATCGTGAGCTGGATCCCGCCCCGCCCCTTCGATCTCGTGAACACCGGCCTGGACTACGTGCCCCCGGGTCGGCGCCGCGAGCTGGTGCAGCATATCCTCCGCGACGTACTCGCCCCGGGCGGCCGCCTCGTCCTCCGCCCCGAGCGCTACCGCGAGGGTGTGCCGACGCCCGCGGACCAGCTCGAGGAGCTGGGCTTCGACCCCCAGGGCGTGATCGAGGCCCGGCACCCGACGAACGGAGAGATCAGAACCACGGCCTGGCTCGCCGCCCCTTAGCCCCCGCTCGCCCCATCCCCCCCCTCGCGGGGCTTTGCCTCAAAAGAGACTCCGTTGACTGAGATTTGGGGCAACTGGCCTTTCTGCCTCAAAAGTCCAGAACACCGGCTCAAGGTCGAGTTCGTAGATCGACTGCACGAGCACGACGATATTGTGGCAGAGCACCTTGAGCAGCACTTCGTTGACCTGGGCGACCGGAGTCTTGGCGCGGACGGAAGCGCCGAATTTGGCCTTGATCATCGCCATCGTGCTCTCGATGTTCGACCGCTTGTGATAGTGGGCTGAGAAACCCTCTCGGTTGAAGTTGTAGAAGTGCCAGGCTCGCTGCCAGATCGAGTGAACCGCGTGCCCCTGGCCCGTATGGCGATCCTGCATCGGAATGTACGCGGACGCGCCAACGGTTGCGATAGCGTGGTGATTGGCCCGGCTCGCGTAAGCTTTGTCAGCCGAGACTTCGCGGATGGCGAAATTGCGAGCCGTGGCGTTGACCAATACGGGAAGCTGAGGCGCATCACCGCTCTCGGTCGGGGTCGCCTCAACGGACGTGACGATATTGGTGAGTACGCCGGTGATGATGTGCGTCTTGACCCACGTCTGGCGGGTGCGTTCTTTGCCCCACATCACGTCGAACCACCGCTGATAGGTTCGGGTCGCAAAGCCAGTCGAATCGATGGCGAAGTCAACCTCGATGGCCTTGAGCGGTTTGGCGCTTTCCTCGATCGGGTCTTTGAGGGTTCGCATCAGGTCGGCGCTCTCCAAGTAGCGGAATGCGCTGTTGTAGTGGGGCGAGTGATCAAGGAATCCGCGACTCTCCGCGTTGCGGATGTAGCTAGTTGCTCGCCTACCCGAGAGTGTGCTGTAGGTCTTTTCACCCAAGGCGAATACCACGTCAGCGAGCGGGAGCCGTGGCCGACCGAAGGTATGCGGCGGCTGCGAGATGCCATCGCACAGCTCGCGGAGCAACTGTTCGAAATGCTCTTGCTCGTGGGTCTGCGCGGCGTTGTAGGCGGGCGATCGCTGGCTGTAGGTCATGCGGACGGTCTTTGTCACCGTCTCGTTGCCCTTGCTGTCCGTCTCACGGGTGATCGTGTACTCGACGGCGAACTGGTGCTTGCAATGGACGTGCCCAGTCTCAAAGTCGGGGTAGGTGCACGTTCCAGCTTCCAGATCAACCGTGTACTTCGCATCCGATGTTTCAGATGGGACGATCCAGACCGTGCCATTGCGGGTGATACGGGCGCGGCCTGCTATTCGCTGGCCCTTGGCCTCTCGTGGGTCGCTCGTGACGTTAGAATCGACTGTGGACATGGAGGTAACCTCTCCCTGTTCATTAGCTCGCTCGGTGCTGCCAACACTGGGCGGCTGGTGCCCCCGCTCAGAATCGAACTGAGTTCCCCTGGCTTCGAATCCCGGGACCGGCTCCAACGGCGGGGGCGTACTTACAGCAATGGGGCGGGGGGTGCTTGTCGGCTCCCCGCCTCATTTGCTTACCTAAAACGGAATTTGGTCGAGGTCATTCCCCCCCCTCGTTAGATGCGTCCTCGGTGTCATCGGACGCGGGGTTGTACGCGTAAACAGCACCGACGCGGTTCGAGTACGCCCCCTTCTTGACCGATCCAGCCTTCGTCAGGGCCAACAAAGCGGCGTTTATGGCGCGGGCTTGTACAGGTTCGGGGAAACCAAGCCCGCCCTTTTCAAGCCTCCTCATGATCGTATTGAGCGACAGCCACGGGTTGTTGCCATCCTTGGCCTCGTACTCCTCCACCAGCACCTGCATAGCGGCGTCGCCAATCTTCATCCCCGTGAAGCGGAAGAGTCCTCGGCCTGGCTCATCGTAAAACTCGGAGTCGCCGGGCCAATCAATTCCTGGCGCGTAGGGACTCACCCCAAGTTGCTCAGCAACGAAGTCCCTGAGCGCGGTGTAGCGGCGCAGGCCCATTTCGAGCGCCGCCTTCGCGGTCTCAAAAGCGGCGGCGGCCTCAGCAATAGCCGTCTCGTCCACCTTCAACTGCTCAAGGTACCGATCCTTGAGTGTGGGTGACATTACGTTTCTCGACACTTTGCACCTCCATTTGAGCGCACGGAGAGTATACCAATGAACGTTCATTCGCGCAACCGTATGAAAAGCGCTTTGAAGAAGGACACTGACGCGGGGCGTCTGACCTGGCTGTTGAACGAATTGGCAAATGAAGAACAGAGCGTTCGCACGGCCGCTGAGGAGGTGAGCCTTACAACGAGCGAGTTGGTGCGCCGCGAGGAGCGGACTGCTCATTTGCGGCGAGCCCTTGAGGAGCTGGAGGCGTACGAGAGGACAGCAGCCGAGCCGCCGACTATTCGGGCAGAGGGGTCGGACTAATGAGGCAAGTGCCTATTTATGGGCAAAGCCCTCCGCGAGGGGGGAGGGGATGGGGCGACTGGGCGTCCCCCTACACGTACCGGTCGCAGTCGTAGCACCAGGTGAAGTGGCGCGGCTCCAGGGGTAGCGACTTGATCACCGGATGCTGATGATCGAGGGCGTGCGCTCGGGCGTGGCCGGCCTGCGACTCACAGCAGCCGACGTGGCCACACTCCGTACACAGACGGAGATCGTAGTCACTCCCACACTCCTCGCACCTGGCCCCAGTTGGTGCAGCGATGCTCGGAGGGACGTGCGTGCACCTGACGGTCTCAGAGGAGGATGCCAACTCAAGCTCCGCTGACGCTTGATCGTTTCTCGCTAAGTGTACTCACACTCGGCACTCGGGTTTGCCCACGGAGGACGCATCGCGTTCCAGGGCCGACCACTCCAGGCTCGGTTTTCCTACTCTCCTCCAACCCCTCTCCCACTGGCCTCAAACCCGGCAACCGTATCGTTCCGGTCCTGCGGTGCTATTGATAGTGAAAACGGGCACCGCCCGGAGCTGCAATCTATGACCCAGACGAGTCCGGCTCAAGCGTACGGTCCAGCTGCACCGCGACACCCACGAAACCTTCGGCCGATCGCTCGTCGCCGCACAAGATTCGGTGGGGACAGCGGACTGAGAATCATGCCGGTCGCAGCGACAAGGGAGCCGAGCGAGGACGGTGCGAACTCCCTTCCGATGCTGACCCGGGCCGAGATCGACCGCTGGTGCCACCCGTACCTGGGGTGATCCTGTCCAAGGGCGGCTCCTTGTCCCGTCGGGACGCACTAGCGGAAGAGGTCTTCATCCCCTGATGAGGCAGGCGAGGAAGGATCTCCCGGCGGCACCGGGACGGCAGTGACGCGAGGCCCTTCGCTGCGCCCAGGATGACATTCTCGATCTAGCGGTTGGGCTGCGACCGCTCGAACGCTCGGATGGCGACTTTCACTCGACGCTTGGCCTCAAGACCGACCTGGGCCGACTTCTGCTCCGCCAGACGATCCAGCTCGGCGTTGATCTTCCGATAGTTTTCCAGCCGATCCGGGTCCAGGCGCCCATCGTCGATCGCAGCGACTACCGCGCAGCCCGGCTCGCCATCGTGCCGGCAGTTGGGGAAACGGCATTGGGATTCCAGCTCCTCCACGTCGGAAAAACTCTCGTCCATGGCCTCGTCCGCTTCCCAGAGCTGCAGCTCCCGCATGCCGGGCGTATCGATCAGTAGTCCGCCCCGGGGAAGCGACACCAGCTGTCGATTGGTCGTTGTGTGTCGGCCCTTTGAGTCGTTCTCCCGGACCGGCTGAGTTTCGAAGCGCTCTTCACCCAGCAGTTGGTTGATGAGCGTCGTCTTTCCGACGCCTGACGATCCGATGATGCCGACGGTTCGTCCGAAAACGAGATACTGATTGAGTGCGTCGAGGCCATCATTGAACTGCGCGCTGATCACGCGCACGGGCGCCCCGCCCGCGATGGACTCGACCTCAACCAGGACTTCATGGATGTCGTCTGCCAGATCTGACTTGTTGAGAACAACCACCGGCTGGGCGCCGCTCTCACGCGCCATGATCAGGTAGCGCTCAATCCGGCGCGGGTTCAGCTCGTCGTCCAGGCCGGAGACGAGGAATACGGTGTCGACGTTCGCGGCGACGATCTGCTCTTCCACTACCCGGCCCGCGGTGCGGCGCAGGAAGCGGCTCTTGCGCGGAAGCACGGCGTGGATGATGCCGCCGTGGCCGCGCGGGCGGAGGGCCACCCAGTCGCCCACCGCGGGGAGTTCCGCGCGCCCGGCAGCTCGATGGAACAGGCTCCCAGCGGTCACTACGGTGCGCTCGTCATCCGCCGTGGCCACCCGCAGAAAGCGGTTGAACTCGATGATGACGCGAGCCGGGATCAGCCCCCGATCACCGAACGATTGGAACGCCTCCGCGAAGAAGGCGGTCCAACCGAGCGCAGCTAAGTCCATGGCGTCTCGCTAAGGAGGCCTGCGGGCAACACCTACGCCACCGGAAGATTCGGCTGGACGTCGACATCGAGCTCGGTTCGCGCGCCCGACATCCAACGGTAGTAGGCCGCGCTACCGATCATCGCGGCGTTGTCCGTGCAGTAGTGGAGCGGCGGCATGCGAACCGGAACTGGAGATCGACTTTGCACCATCTCCCGGAGCCGCCGGTTCGCCGAGACTCCGCCCGCGACAGCGACCTGTCGCGCCCCAAACTCCTCGGCGGCCTGTGCAGTTTTGGCAGAGAGCACGTCCGCGACCGCCTCCTGAAATGACGCCGCGATGTCCGGAACCGGGACCTGGCCCTGGGGAAAACGCTGCACCAGGTGCAGCGTTGCTGTCTTGAGTCCGCTAAAGCTGAAGTCGTAGGTCCCTTTGAGCCAGGCGCGCGGCAGCGGATAGCGGCTCGCATCACCTTCGGCCGCGGTCTTCTGCATGATCGGACCCCCCGGGAAACCCAGCCCGAGGATCCGGGCGACCTTATCGAACGCCTCGCCGGCGGCATCGTCCAGCGTTCGACCAATCCGCACCAGGTCATCGTGGCCCCGCATGAGCACCAGGTCGCTGTGCCCTCCCGATACCACGAGGCAAAGCAGCGGGAACTCCGGCTCCTCATCCTCGGAATCGTCCAAGATCCAGTTGGCGTAGATGTGGCCGACCAAGTGGTTGACTCCAAGCAGCGGCAAGCCGCGTCCATAGGCGAGGCCCTTCGCGGTATTGAGTCCGATCAGGAGCGAGCCCGCCAGCCCCGGACCCATCGTCGCGGCTACCAGGTCCAGCTGCTCCCAGCCGATCTCCGCCTGAGCCATCGCCTCCTTGATCACCGGCGCCATTGCCGAGACGTGCGCCCGCGACGCAACCTCGGGAACTACACCACCGAACGGCTGGTGAATCTCGATCTGGCTGGCCACCGAGTTGCCTTCGACCGTGCGGCCGTCACGGACGACCGCCGCGGCCGTCTCGTCGCAGGAAGTTTCGATAGCAAGCACGCGCATCAGGAAGTGGTGCCTCCAGGCCTCATTTTGACGGAAAGCACCCGGTCCGAGGTGAGGACGCGCATCTCCTCAACGGCCGGGTCGATCTGGAGGCTTTTTCCCTGGATGATGACGTTTCTCGGGAAAACGTACTGGCGAGCGTAGGCGCCGCCGTTGGTGAACTCGACGACCCGGGACGCCGGCGGGTCGAGCACCCAGATGCGATCCAGGTCGGGGTGAGCGAAAACCGCCACCGGGCCGACGAGCGCCTGGCCGGGCACTCTCCCTTCGAACGGCAGCGACCCACCTCCAGGAGCCAGCTTGCGAATACTGCCGTCCGGCAGCAGAAAGTACAGGTTACCGTCGGTGGCCATGTCGATGGCCTGGCTCATGCGCGGCTCGTTGGCGGAGGTGGCCGCCGTGGTGGCGCGGGCCAGCGCTACTCGAGCCGGGTACTGCCACACGAGCCCCCGCCCCGTGTCCAGCAAGAAGAGGTTCTCGTAGGTAGCGGCAATGGGCCCGATCCGCTCCCACTGATCGGCGTCAGGCGGCCACCAGCGTCGCGTTCCGGAAGGGCTGATGCTCAGAATGCTGCGGGCGGTATCGACCAGCATGAGGCGGCCGTCGGTATTCACACCCTGCGGCGGCGACCAGGCGCCGGCCACCAGACCGCCCAGTGGCTGGTCCGCATGCGTGTCCCCGGGCTTGAGGGCAACTTCCAGGTGGTCGCCTTCCACGTCTGAGCGATACAGGAGCTGCTGGCCGACGTCCAAAATGAAAAGCGAGTTCTCGCCCTGCCACAGTCCTAGAGGCCGGGAGTGCTCGCTCGAAGGCAAGCCAAAGAGGGCAATGTCGCTGACGTGTATGACGTCAAGTACGCGGCCCCGTCCCGCCTGGGCCTGGGTAAGCCACTTCAACGCGTCTACGTCGCGGTCGGCCTTGGACTGAAGTCGTGCGATTGCCTGGTCGTACGTAGCGAGGGCAAGGTCGCGGTCAATCAGGGACTCCGCCTGGCGGATCAGGGCAGCGCCATCTTCGACCGTCGTATCCGGACCAGCGTTGCGCGCAATGGCCGCGACCGCGAGCCCCACGACCGCAATCGTGGCAGCCGCTCCGAGCCAGAAGGAGCGCCCCGCGGGCATGCCAGCGGCGGCGACGCTCCGCGGCCAACGCCGCTGGGGCACACCCTGAAACGCCACCTCGGCGATCCGGACGGGCTCCGTACCAGATGGCTGCTCGGCCCGCGTGAGATCCGACGGCTCTGGAGTCGGCCGAGCCTCCGCGAGCGGCGGGACCGGCTCGGCTGTCCGAATCAGGGGCTGGTCCTCGGTCGCGGGCCCCCGGAGCGTCTCGGCTCCGGAAACCGTCGGCTGGGGCGGTGCGGCAGTGGGCAGCCGCCGTGAGGCCGGAGCTGAGGTCCACGTGATCCAGCGCCGATCCAGCCGATCCTGTCCGTCTGGCGGCCACCAGACCACGAGCCCCGCCGTCGACGACGGCGCGTGTGCCAGCAGCTCGCCGATCGCATCCAGATCGGGCGAGGCTTCGAGCGCGGCACCTAGCCACTCGCCCGCGACCTCACCGCCATTCAGGCCTGGCAACAGCAGAAAGGCGTCTCCCGGGCTGATCGGGAAGAACTCGGTCGTCACCCGGGGCAACGCTTCAGTCGGTTCTTCGCCCATCGTCTCGAGCGCGCCTTCATCCGCTTCCCACGTTCGGGCCCAGAGGGTCCCGAGCCGGGTATTGCCGAACAGCCCGTCGCCCATCTGTGCCAGATACAGCCCGCTGGGGCGCAGCGCCGCGGCCACCCCCGAGGCGAGGCCCGGCTCGGCGTCCGGCTGCTCCCGGCTCTCCTGAAGCAGCACCGTGTGAACGGCGAGCAGCGCTCGAGTAAGTCCGGAAGTAAGCGAACGTTTGGCGGAGCCTTGAAAGGCGCTGTGCGCCACCCCCACGAGGTCCTGGACGCCGTCCCGCTCGCCGCGGATGCTGAGGCAGGCAGCGAACGGCTCGGTACGGCCGCCCCTGAGCCAGGAGCGTCGCGCACCGGTAATCATCGCCAGCTGTTCGGCTTGAAAGCCGGGTGCCGCGATCGCGGCTATGCGAGTTGGAGGCAGCGCCAGGGAGCCGGCTCCTGTGGCGGTCAGTGTTCCCCGGGAGTATACGCGCCAGCCAGCGGCCCGCTACTCCGGGGTCGTGTCGATCTGGCTCACGGAGTCAATGAAGAGGCTGAGCAGATTCACGTACTGTTCGGGGTGGGTCACCTGGGGCGCATGCCCCGCGCCCCCGATGGTGGCGCACCCTCCCGGAGCCAGCAGGCTGACCACGCGCTGCTGCCACACGGGGCTCCGATTCCCTTTGCTTATGAGTACTTGCAGCGGCAGTCGCGCGAGCGCGGTACGGTCGGGCATAGCCCACGCGAAATCGGCCATCTGGTCGAGGAACGCGGGCGCGTTGGCGATCCACACCGCTCGCGCGGCTTCCGTCATTCCGTCCCAGTCGCCGCTCCCGAAAGCGTCGGCCTCGAAGAAGGCGCGCGCGCCTTCTTCCCAGCGCTCGGCGGCGAGCAGCTCGCGGACCCGGGCCAGGCTAGTCTCGACTTCGGCGCGCATCAGGTGGTCCTCGGCTGATTCTGCCAGGACGCCAAACGCCGGAGGCTCATGCATGACCAGCGACATCCAGAGATCGGGACGGAGGGTGGCAGCCCGGAGGGCGACCACGGCCCCGAAGGAGTTCCCCACGAGGTGCGAGCGTCGCAGGTCGAGCGCCTCGACCAGGGCAATGAGGTCGTGCGCGTCCTTCTCGGCGTCCGCCGAACGCGCCGTGCGCTCGCTCTGGCCGTGCCCGCGCCGATCGTAGGTCAGGATCCTGAAGCCGTCCAGCAAGGGCACCAGCGCATCCCAGCTGTGATGGTCGACCCAGGAACCGTGCACGAAAACGAGCGCCGGCCCCTCCGCTCCCGTAAGCTCGTAGTTCAGACCCACTCCGTTTACCCGAAGCTGAGACACCATCGCTACGGGACGAGGCAAACGTTGGTGATCGGGACTAGCCACGCTTGCTCGGGACCGCACGGGTGCACCGCCGCGCAGAGGTGGAAGGTCTGGGCTACGCGCGGCACGGCTAGCCGATCTTGACCGCGGCTTTGGTTTCTGAAGACCGCTGGATCGCGTCCAGCAGCTCATGGTTCTTGACCGCGTCGTCGAACGTCGGGGCCGGCGGGCTACCGCCCCGGATGCCCTCGCTCAAGCGGCTGAGCAGCTGCGCGACGTGCACCGGCGTTCCTTCCGGCACCGACTCCGGCGCCCAGCGGAAATGTTCCGGAATCTCGACGTCGGCGAGCTCCCCGCCCCGGCGCGCGCCCTGGATTCGCACCGGCAGCGTCTGCGCCTGCCCGCCACTCGCGACGAGCGTCCCCTGGGTGCCGTAGATCCTCAGCTCGAATCCCGGTGCGTTGTGCGGAACGCTGGCGATGAGCGCCGTGGCGATCGCGCCGTTCGCCAGCCGACCGGTCAGCGAAACGTGATCCGGCGCGTCCGCGGCGAAGGTTCCCCCCGCCTCGAGGGGCCAATCAGGCGCAACCGTCGCGACGTTGGCGGCGACTTCCACGAACGGCGAGACAACCCAGGTGATCACGTCCAACGAGTGGCCGCCCGCGATGGTCATCGTGTTGGCACCGCTGCGCCGATCAGCCCGCCAGAGGGCGTCCGGCGTCCGCGGCGTCAGGAGGCCGCCGGCCAGGTGGGTCATGGTGACCGCCAGCACCTTCCCGATGTAGCCGCCGTGCACCAGCTGCTCCAGACGCAACAGACTGGGCGAGCCCCGCGACTGCAGCCCAACCATGGTGTGCACGCCCCTGGCATTTGCGAGATTGGCCATCTCGCGCGCCTGCTCCGTGGATGCTCCGAGCGGCCACTCGCAGTAGACGTGCTTGCCGGCTTCGAGAGCCGCCATGACGATTTCGTGGTGGTAGGGAACGCGCACGCAGACGTCGACGATGTCGATGTCGGGATCCGAGGCCAGATCCTGGTGGCTCCAGTAGGCTTTGCCGGCGTCGAATTTCTCGGCGGAGGCTCTGGCTGACTCCTCTTTGGTCGTGCAAACCGCGGTCAGCTCGTACTCGGGCAATCCGACGATGGCGGGGAGATGGGTTCGCGGCGCCCATCCCTGGGTCGGATTGGCCCCGACGATACCGAGCCTTAGCGGTTGCTCTTCGGTCATGGCCCTTCCCTTCGTCCGTTTCGTGTGACCGCATTATCGCCCGAGTCAGGGCTAGGACGAGGCTCGTCCCCACGAGCTACGAGCTGCACGCTCGGGCGACTCCACCGAGGAATCAGGCGGGGGGCTCAACGCCTTGCGGACCAGGGCCAGCGGGCCGGGAACCAATCGGTAGTACGCCCAGACGCCTCTTTGCTCGCGCTCCAACAAGCCGGCCTCCTGCAGGACCTTCAGGTGGTAGCTTACGGTCGGCTGGGAGAGACCCAGCGGCGCGATGAGGTCGCACACGCAGGCCTCGTGGTCCTCGTGCGCAGCCACGATGCTAAGAATCCGGAGCCGCGCGGGGTCCGCCAGGACCTTGAGCAGTTCAGCGAGCCGCTGAGCGCTCTCTGTCGACATCGTCTCCGACAGGAGGGGCGGGCAGCAGTCGAGCGTCTCCAGGGACTTCACGCCGAGATATTGACATACATCAATGTCTTCCGCAATACTGGGTAGGCATCGATCACGGTCAATGTCTGGAGGATAGTGCGAGTGAGCCAGAAACAGCGAGTGCTGTTTCTCTGCACGCACAACTCGGCGCGCAGCCAGATGGCCGAAGGCTGGTTACGCAATCGCTATGGCGAACAGTTCGAGGCCTACAGCGCGGGGACCGAGGCAACTGTCTTACGCCCCCTGGCAATTCGGGCGATGGCTGAGATTGGCGTCGATATCTCGGGTCAGGAGAGCAAGACCCTCGAGCAGTACCTCACCCAGCCCTGGGACTACGTCATCACCGTCTGCGATCAAGCGAACCAGACGTGTCCCACGTTTCCGGGCGGGCCGCACCGCCTTCACTGGTCTGTGCCTGACCCATCCTCGGCCGAAGGAACCGAGGCAGATCAGCTGGCCGCCTATCGGCAAGCGCGGGACGACCTCCGTCAGCGCATAGATCAGCTCGTCGCCGAGCTCGCCGCCGCGTGAGTCCATCAATCTAGGAGGGGCTGTGGATCCAAGTACGAATCCCAACGATCTGAGGGAAACCGTTCGCCAGAAGTACGCCCAGCGGGCGCTCCAGGTCATCGCACCGGCCGATGGTGGCTGCTGCTCCGGCTCATCATGCGATCCGATCAGCACGAATCTCTACTCCCTCGCCGAGGCCGAATCCATTCCCGAGGATGCCGTCAGGGCGTCCCTGGGCTGTGGCAATCCCACGGCTTTGGCATCGCTCAAGTCCGGCGAGACGGTTCTCGATCTGGGCAGCGGGGGAGGAATTGACGTGCTGCTGTCGGCCCGACGGGTCGGGCCCACGGGCTTCGCCTATGGCCTGGACATGACCGACGAGATGCTGGAGCTGGCGGAGCGCAACCGGCAGGCCCAGGGAGCCACCAACGCCTCCTTCCTCAAGGGCCATATCGAGGAGATTCCGCTTCCCGACAACGCCGTGGACGTGGTGATCTCCAACTGCGTGATCAACCTGTCGGCCGACAAAGGCCGCGTGCTGCGTGAGGCGTTCCGGGTCCTCAAGCCAGGTGGACGGTTCGCCGTCTCGGACGTGGTGGTTCAGGGTGAGCTACCAGCGGCCGTGCGCTCCAGCATCGAATCCTGGACGGGCTGCATCGCTGGGGCGCTGGAGGAGCGCGAGTACCGCCGACTCCTGGCCGAGGCCGGCTTCGAAGCGATCGACCTGGAGGTCACGCGCGTCTACGATCCTGAGCAGCTCTCGTACGAGGCTACCTCGAGCTGCTGCGGACCCGAGAGTGCTACCGATGTGGATGGGCTGGGAGCCCGCATCGTGAGCGCGTTTGTGCGAGCCCGCAAGCCGGCTTGAGAACCGAGAAGAAAGAGCGAATCGTCCAGCCATAATGCCTCCCGCGTGAAGGAGGCCAGAATCGTGGCTCGCCTCGAAGTAACCGTCGACCAGATTGGGCCCCTGGATCAGGGCACCATGGCCGCGATGGCCGAGCGGCTCGACCAGCTCACCAAACCTCAAGGCAGCCTGGGTCGCCTCGAGGAACTCGCGATCCAGCTGGCGGGGATTCGCGGCACCGTCGCCCTTTTCGTCGAACGCAAGATCGTGATCGTCGCGGCCGGCGACCACGGCGTCACGGAAGAAGGCGTCAGCGCTTATCCGCGCGAGGTCACCGGCCAGATGCTCGCGCTCTTCGCCGAGGGCCGGGCGGCCATCAACGTCCTTTCGGCAAGCGCGGGGGCCGGAGTCATCGTCGTGAATGCCGGCGTCGCGGGCGAGCCCCCGAGGAGCCCGGAGGGCATCGTCAACGTGCGCCTCGGACCCGGCACCCGGAATTTCCTGCGGGGCCCGGCCATGACGAGAGAGCAGGCGACAGCCGCCCTGGAGGCAGGGGTAGACGTCGCGGAGCGAGCCGTCGCCGAGGGCGCGGACCTCCTCGTCACCGGCGACATGGGGATCGGCAACACGACCGCGGCTGCCGCCATTGTCGCCGCGGTTACCGGCGCTGACGCGCAACAAGTAGTCGGGCGCGGCACCGGAGTCGATGACGCCGGCCTGGCCCGGAAGACCGCGGTCCTGCGAGAGGCGCTGGCGCTGCACCACCCCGACCCGTCAGATCCTCTGGGCATACTCGCCAAAGTCGGCGGCTTTGAGATCGGCGTACTGGCCGGCGTAGTCCTCGCGGGCGCAGCGCAACGCCGACCGGTGGTCTTGGATGGCGTGGTATCGGGCGCGGCCGCCCTCATCGCCTGCGGCCTCGCACCGGGGGCAACGGCCTATTGCATCGCCGGCCACCGCTCTACCGAGCCGGCTCACAGCCGCGCCCTCGCGCATCTCGGTCTGGAGCCTCTGCTCGATTTGCGTCTTCGCCTGGGCGAAGGGACAGGCGCGGCGCTGGCCCTTCCCCTGATCGACGCTGCGGTGGCGATAGCCCGCGACATGTGGACGTTTGAAGAGGCCGGCGTCGCCCAGCGGGCCCACGAATAGCAGGTCCCGCGCCGGCCACGGTGAGGGGTCGCTCAGGCTGGTCCACCTGCTGCCCCAGGGCCACGCCTGGTCCCGCGCCTGCCACACCGAGGGAGCGACTCAGGCTGGTCCACCTGCTGCCCCAGGGCCACGCCTGGTCCCGCGCCTGCCACACCGAGGGAGCGACTCAGCCTGGTCCGCCTGCTGCCCCAGGCCACGCCTGGTCCATTGCGAATACCATGCAGATCTATAAGGAAAAACGTATGATGCTTCCGCAAGGAAAAGCGTATGATGCTCCGGTGGGCGCCCCGCGCCGCCCGAGCCGGGGCGCTTTGGAGGGCACGATGTCGGAACCCAATGCGATTCTCCGAGTAACCCCGGAAACGCCGGTCTACAGCCACGATGGGCAGAAGCTCGGTAAGGTCGCGGAGGTGCGCGGCCAGGCGTTCAAGGTTGAGACGGGCCTGTTCCAGCGGGACTACTGGGTCGGGGCAGACTCCATCGAATCGGCCGCTGCCAGCGAAGCCGTCATGCTGACCGCCGACAAGGGCGATGTCGCCAGCCACCGCATTCCGGAGCCGCCCAAGGCCGCCTGATCGGCCGGGTCATTCCGAGCCGCTGGGGAAGAGTCTCCTCTTCGTGGACAGGAAAGGTCCGTTGGAGATGACGGACGCGGCCCACTCCGGTAACCCAGCCGCCCCCTTGAACCTAGCGGGGACGAAGACTGGCGGCTAGATCCGCACTCTGGAAGCCGCCGTTTCGCGCGGCCGGGCATCTCCGATTCGTCGGTAAGACGGCAAGACAGCTACCAGCCCCATCGACGCAAGCACCAGCACGCCCGTAATCGTGACAGTTGGCTGACCCCCGATGAGGTCCGCCAGCCGGCCGGCCGGGACCGTCGCCAGGGGCATGAAGCCAAACGTAAGCAGGTAG
>JACQOR010000095.1 GCA_016202435.1 Chloroflexota bacterium | reverse complement strand
GCTTGGAGAGATGCAGGGCTTGATCGCAGAAGACATCATCGTAGTTCGCACGAAGCGTGTGGGCAACAGCATCATCGACTCGGCAGTAAGAAACGGCCAGCAAGATCACCGGGAGCGCACCACCTTATACGACGCTGCCGTCGTCCTGCGCGCCTGAATCGAGGGGTGGTGGCACCCGCTCGGGGTGTTCGAACGCCTCAGCAATCCTTGCCAGAATAGCCTCCACTGTTTGCCCGTGAGGTTGAAAACTCCCTGCCCAGGGTCTGCCTGGGTGCAGCGTGTCCCAGGCAGACCGCTTCGCCTGGCGCCGGGTCGCCCCCTGATCGTGGTTCCCAAAGCCGTCGATCCCGCGGTTCCAGAGCGGCCTATAGCGCTCAATGAGCAGAGCTTCGCCAAGGGGGATCCAGATATCGTCCACCACAAGGTAGCGGCACGCGAAATCAGGAAGGGCCAGGTTGCTGACCGCCTCAATGGACCTCACATGCTGGCTTAGCCGACTGAAGAGAGCCGTATTCGGCTTCAGACCTAAACCCATTCCACCCTGGCGGCTACCAGCCGGGACTGCTTTGCCGACGTAGATGGGTATCTCCTGGCCAGCCATCGCTCCGCTTGGGGCGATTGGTGCGTAGGCTGGGAACGCACCGAAGTAGTAAATCGCATAGATGCCAGCACCCCCGAAGCGCGGCGGGGGCAATGGCTGCAACCCACGCTCCAGCATGGCGCCGACAACGCTCTCGGCTAGCTGAAGCTTATCGAGGGGATTAAACGGCCGCTCGGTGTGTTGGTCCACGAATAAACCCCTAGCCAACCGACTGAGCCCGAAAAATTACGCCACGGCCAAACAAACGGCAAAGCTCGTCGGGCGTGCAAGAACCGCCGCGGAAGACGGGGGTAGCGGTGATCATGCGCTCTGGGCGAACCAATCGTGAACTTGCTGCCAGCCGTACTTGGCGATGGCACAGTCCGTGCAGAGCAGCCGACTGGGAAGGTTCTCCTCTTCCGCATCATCGAGCTCGCTGACGAGATGAGGCGCGAGCCATACCTGGCGATAGCACTCGTCGCACCGCTCGGGCCGAAAGCTCTCGCTCGCTGGCACTTTGGCGGCGAGGAACAGGTACTCGAAGTCGCTCATTCACGCCTCGGCGGAGAGGCGTCGCCCTCTCCCGCCGCAGTGGGAGGGGTGAGGGTACTTTCTTGGCGGAATCCAGCTTGGTTGTTGCGCGCGGGGTGCCCTCACCTAGCCTCTCCCATTTGCGATGGGCGAGGTGGGACGTGCCTGGCGCTGCCCCGCTAGGCGCTGAGGCAACACCCGGGCGCGGGGGCTAGCTTTCGTGCCGGCCAACGGGCCTGCGACTCTCTCTCCCCGGGCGCGGGGGGAGGAGAGGGGTGTTGCTTCCCTTTTCTTCCACTCCTGCTCCGGCTCCCGGGCGCGGGGAGAGAACACCGGCCTAGCCAGGCTAGCTTTCGCGCCAGCCAACGGGGGGCTCGCCGGGTGGGGGCCAGGGCAGGGCAGCCTGCGTCAGTTTTCCGGCGACGTCTCGGTGCACCCAGTTGGGGGGTGGGGCGCCCCACCCGGCCCAGTTGTTTTCCGGGCTGGGCTCTACGTCCTGGACCCAGATCCGGTCAAAGGGGTTCTGTTTCCATTGCTGGACCACCTGGCTCTGGTAAGCGTTCAACTGGTCTTCCGCCAGCCAGAAGAAGGGGCGGTGTGTGGCGGGACGCAATTCCCAGTGCCCGAACTTTCCGGTCTCAACCGGGCCTGTCGCTTCTGCCCGCGAGGTCTCGGTGGAGAGCGGCGCGGCGAGCAGCTCGGGGGCAGGCGGCGGTTGCAGTCGCTCAGGCACCACCGGCGGCCGTAGCGGCGCGGGCGCAGGCGCGCTGGGCGAGGCCAGTAAAGGCGCCAGCGGTTCCATCGGCGCGCCGATGGGGAGGGGAACCGAGGCGAGCGGATGCTGCTGGCGCTGGAGCAGCATTTCCCCAAAGCTGGCGAAGGCGCCGTTCGAAGATTCCGGCTCGGTCCGGCCGCCGCTATCGGGAAGGCCCAACTGAGCGAGCGCTCGGGCTACCGCCGCCACCTTGGCGGCGGCTGCCTGAATCGAAAGGTCGGGCATGGTGCTTTACCTCAACCGGACTGGGAACGACCTGGTGATGCTTCACCGCGGTCAAAGCCCGATTCCTCCGAAGGCATGCTACAGACGGGTCGCGGCACATTCATCGGGGAACCCTCGATTTATGCGGCCGTCTTTGTAAGGGAGATGGCGAGAGTGGCAGTCCTTGCCTAGGGGTTGGTACCTAGGGGAGGGCCATGAAAGGGCCTGCGGTTACCTAAAATGGCAGGCCATGTGGTTGAGGCTGACAGCCGCCCCTTGAAGCGGACGTCCGCTTTCCCTCTTGTCGAAGGGTCCGTGGCAGCGATCACGGTGCTGGGCGCGTGGCTCCGACTAGCTGGCATCGAGTCGGCGCAGTTCCGAGAGGACGATTACCAGGTCACCACCCTGGTGACGAACCTGGTTCGATACGCATCTTTCCCGACCGGAGTGGGATCCTCGGTCGGAATTGCGAATGGGCCGGCGGTGCCGTATCTGCTGGGGCTGCCCGCCCTGTTTTCGGACACCCACGCGTCGCTGGCCATCTTCACCGCCGGGCTCAATACGCTGGCCATTCCCCTCTTCTACGTGCTGACAAGATCGCTTTTCGGCCCGCGCGCGGGCCTCCTCGCCGTGGCCCTGCTGGCCGTGAATCCCTGGGCGGTAGTCACGGGCCGGCGCTTGTGGGTGAATGCTTTTCTGGTTCCCACGGCGATTCTGCTGCTCTGGTCGGTCCACCGTGCCGCCGCCTCCAACACCCGGGCCGCCTGGGTAGCCGCCGGCCTCGCGATCTCGGCCAGCGTTCAGGTCCACTTGAGCTCGGTGGCCAACGGCCTGGCGCTGGCCGCGCTGGCCCCGTGGCTTCGAGTCGTCTGGCGGGGCGCTCTGCTGGGCGTCGCCGTTGCGGTGGTCTTCATGCTTCCCTGGTGGGGCGGAAGTTTTTTCCCAGATTTGGCACGGGTGGGACGGAATGACGGCATCTTCGTCGGTCCGGCGCCGACCCTCGAAATCTGGGAACGGGTTACTCGGGTGGTAACCGGCGGTGGCTACCAGGCCGTGTCCCTTCCGGGGACCCACCTGATCGACGCCTCGAGCCAGCCTTTCGAGTTGATCGATGGCCTATCACGGGTCGTCGCGACTCTGGGATGGATGGGCCTGCTGTGGGTCGGCTGGCGCGAGCGCACGCGCCGGCCCGCCGCGGCGGCGACCTGTCTCGTCGCGGCTGGGATGGTCGGAGTCGCGGTCCTGGCTTTGATCCGACCCCCACAAGCCGGTGCGCTCGCCGCGCCCGGTCCCCATCAGCTCATAAACCTACTGCCGCCACTGCTGTTGGGAATAGCGATGCTGGCCTCGGTCAGCACGCGAGCTATTCGAGCAGTGGGTGCGGCGGTCGCCGCGGTGATGTTCTGCGCCCAGCTCACTCTGGCCGTTCCTTTTTTTGCCATGCTGGGAGAGTACTGGCCGAACGCGGACTACGGCATCCCCTGGCAAGCCACCGGTCAACTGGTGGCCGAGGCCAGGGGACGCGCGGCACTGACGCAAGCCCCGATCTTCGTGGGAGGGGACGGCGAGAACGAGCAGCAGGTCATTCCGGCTCGCCTGCTCCAGCGCGACTACCCATTCGTCCGGCTCCATGACGCCCGGGACGGCGTGGTCTTCCGCGACGACGTCTCTCGGGTCATCGTGGTCACTACGAACGACGGGCAGGGAGCGGCGCGGTTCTTGCGGCGCGAGTTCTCAGGCTCCGAAGTTTTCACCCAGGCCCTGCCCGGCTTCGGCTGGACGCGGCGCATCTTCGATCTGGCGCCGAGCGAGGTCGAGTCATGGGCTCAGGTCCACCTCCCGCCGATAACGGACCCTGGGGCCGAGGGCGCCCTGTTGAAGTACACGCACGGAGGCCTGCTGGGACCAGCGCGCTCGGGCGACGCGCCGGTGTTGGCCGTGCTATGGGGTTTTGCGGCCGAGCCGGTCGAGGCTTTCTTCACCGAGGTGGTGCTCCAGGGTGCCGAGGGGACGCTTCTGCGCGAGTCGCACCTGGCCTATCCGGCCCCGTTCCTTCAGCCGGGCGACTGGGAGACCCTGCGGATGCTCAATTTGTTTGACTTACCCGCAACGCTAGACGTTCGCTCCGTGGTGGAGGTTCAGCTCGTACCCAACGGACTCCGGTCGGGTCGCGACATTGCCCCAACGGTTCGGTTCCGCCCTTGAGGCTGATCGCCCGAGTGTCCCGTTTCCGGAGCTGGCGTGAGGGCGGGCCAGCTCCCTCGCCCATCACAATGGGAGAGGGGTGGGGCTGGAGAGGGACATTTCGACTGCAGCCCCGGCTTTTGCCAGGGAACTTCCGACACATGACGCTAGCCGTTGCCGCGGTTACCGCGCTGGGAGGGTTCTTGCGCTTCCAGGATCTGGCAGGCTGGCAGTACGGTCTGGACGAGCTGGGCATGACTGACCTCGCGATGGGCATTGTTTCCCGGCAGTCCTTTCCGACCGGTATCCCCGCGTCCGTGGGCATCCCGAACGGCCCCATCGCGGCCTACGCGCTGGCGATCCCAACCCTCTTTTCGACTTCGCTGGTAGCGGCGGAGGGCTTCTGGGCCGCCTGCGGCACGGCCGGGATTCCCCTGATGTATCTGCTGGCTCGAAACCTTTTCGGGGTGCGGGCCGGTCTCCTGGCCGCGGCCCTGTTCGCGGTCAATCCCTGGATGGTGATGTTCGGGCGGCGGCTGTGGCTGAACGCGCTCATCGCCCCACTGGCGATTCTGCTTCTCTGGACTCTGCACCGCGCCGGCACGCGGAACCGGACGGTCCCCTGGATCGTCGGGGGGGTGGCCCTATCGGCCAGCGTCCAGTTGCACCTGAGCGGTATCGCGAATGGTCTCGCCGTGGCGGCGCTGCTTCCGGCTGCGGCGGCGTTTTCTTGGCGAGGAATAGCGCTCGGTGCGGGCAGCTCCCTCATTCTGATGGCGCCGTGGCTCATCGGAAGTGCGCTTCCCGCACTGGCTGGGTTTGACTTCAGGGGTGCGTCCGCTGCCTCCGGCTGGAAGCTGGATAGCCTAGAACAGGGCACGCTGCTCGTCACGGGCACGGCATATCAGGCGATCGCCGACACGGGGCTCCGGTTCTGGGATGCTGAAGCCCAACCCTTCACGGTATTGGACGTGATCGCTCGTCTCCTGGCGTTCGCCGGGTGGGCTCGGCTGCTATGGGTCGGGATCGGGGAACGGGTGGCGGCGCCGGCGCGGTCCGCGACCTGCCTCGTAGCGGCGGCCATGGCGGCGATTCCCATCCTGGCCCTCGCGCGTCCACCCGAAGCCGGAAACGTCGGGTTCGTCTACGCCCACTACTTCATCAATGTAGGACCCCCGCTGATCCTCGGCATCGCTGCCCTGAGCGCAATTCACCATCGCCTGGTCCGGCGCCTGACGACCTCCGCGGCCATATCGGTCGCCACGGCGCAACTGCTCCTGGCGTTTCCGTTCCTGGCCACTCCTCAGGAAGAGTGGCATCTGGGAGATTTCACGATTCCCTGGCGCTTCACCGACGCGCTGGTCCAGGCGATGCGGGACCGCGCGGCGCCGGAGGGCCTGCCCATATACGTGGGCGGTGTCGGCCTCGCCGAGCAGGGGACGATTGCTGCCACGCTGCTCCGGCGCGAGTACGACCGGGTTCGCATTCACGAGGGTCGAGACGGAATCGTGTACACCGCCGGTCGGCCACGCCAGCTGCTGGTCACCGCGAGCGACGACGCATCGATGGCTCGGTTCCTGCGGCGGGAGTATGGTGATCGCGAGATCTTTGCGCAGCAGCTTCCCGGCGGACGGTGGACCCGTCGCATCTTCGAGCTGGGGGCTGCCGATCTGGACCGATGGACGGAGAGCCATCTCGCCGCGCTTCCACGCCTGAATACGCCGCTGCTTCAGTACGAGCGGGGCTCGCTGCTGCGCGCGGGCGGCGGCTCCAGGCAGACGCTCGCCTTACTCTGGAGCTTTCAGTCCGCGCCCACGGACCATTTCTTCACCGACCTCGTCCTGCTACAGGGCGAGGCTCAGGTCCACCGGGAGCGCCACGTGGCTTACCCGGTCGCGTTCTGGGAGCCCGGCGACTGGGCGACCATGAAGTTCCTCAACCTGTTCGAGCTACCCGACGAAGTCGACGGAGCAGCGGTGACCGAGGTGCGCATCGAGCACGTGGGGATTCTCACGGGCCGCGCCGTGGCGCCGCCGTTGACCTTCGCCCCTGGGGACCGTTGAGCCGCTTCGCCTTGGGTTTAGGATGACGTTCTTCACTCCTTGCACACCGGACGACGACTAGAAAAGCGGTAATATCTGCGCACTTTGGCATCAAGACGAGGGGCGTCGGAAAAGACTCCCTACCGAGCAGATCCGAGGCCTCCACTGCCCACACTCGCCACCACCCGCAGGCGCTGACCGCGATGTTCCCCGGAGCCTTCGCAGCCGAAGATCTCACCGACACGAGCCGGGGCCGCTTTCGGGAAGTGGTTGCCCTTTCCGCCGGCTCCACAGCGGCGGTCTTCAAGGCATTTGACGTGTCGCTGGGAATGCAGGTGGCCGTCAAAGTCTCCCACGGCACACTGGAGGCGAACTACTGCCTCCGGGAAGAGCACCGGCTGCTGACCGGCCCGCTGGCGTCCGTCGCTGAGATCGGCCGCGCGCCAACCGCCTGTCGCTGTTTTGCGCTCCTGGAGCTGGAGGGCCGGGTGGCCCTGGTGCTGGAGTACCTCGATCCGGAGCAGTATCAGCCGTTGGATGACCTGGGCCGGCGGGCTGACCGGCTGACTGAGCATCAGGCCCTCGAGATTCTTATCCCGTTCTTCTCGCTACTTTCCGCGGCTCATGAGCTGGGCATCATCTACAACGACGCCGGACGAGACAAAGCCGGCCACCTCCTGTGGGACTCGTCCGCCCGCCAGCTCAAGGTTATCGACTGGGCCAACGCCATCGACACCACACGCGCGAGCTCCACCCAGACGCGGCGGGCGTACCACGATGTCGTCGGTTGCGGCGAGCTGCTGCTTCTCATGCGCGGGGGTGCCGGAGCCGAAGAAGCGACTCCGGAGGAGATCCAGCAGTTGGGAGAGTTTGGAGGTATCGTGCAGCGGTGCCTGAACTTTGCCGATCCGGATTCCTTTGCCACCGCGCACCCTCTCGAGCAGGCTGCTCGGCAGCGGACGCGGGAGATCGAGCGCGAGTTTGCGGAGGAGGTCGCGAGGGTCCAGGCCGTTTTTGCCACTGGGGTGCCGCATGAGGATTTCCAGGCCGTTAGAGAGGGCGTGGCCAGGGCGCGCGGCCTCATTGCGGAAGGGCCTCAAGTGGTCGAGCTGGAACAGCAACTCAGAAGCTGGACGGCATCGCTCACCGCGGGAAACCTGCTGGACCAGGCGGAAGCGGAGTTGCGCGAGGGCCACTCCGGCGCGGCCACGCAGAAACTTCGGCTCGTCCTGAATCTGGCTCAGGCCAACCCTCAACTGTCGTTGCCGCGCGGCGAGGCGGCGCTCAACCTCTGGCTTGCCCTGTGCTCCGCCCTCGACGAGTACCCGACCCTGCTCCCGGCGGGCGCGGTCGCGGCGCTCCTGGACGCGGGGACGGAAGCGCTAAGCGCCACCGCGAGCCAGCTCCTGCGGGACATGCTGGACCGCGATGAAGTCATCCAACGCAGGGACTCGGACCCGGAGTTCGCCCTGGATCTGCTGCGGGGGCTGGCTGATTGCGCTGGCGCGCGGCTCTGGAGCGCGGAGGTCCACAAACTGGCCCACGGAGAAGGCGGTTGGAACGGCGAGATGGAGCGCATCCAGGCCCTGGACGAGCTTCGGCGCAACCTGGGCCGGCTGGAGCGAAGTCGCCCGAGTGAGGATGTCTGGCGGGACATGCTGGGATGCTACGAGGGGTTCCTCGATGAAGTGCGGGCAATCCAGTCAGCTGACGGTCAGTTGCTGCCTGACCTGGATGAGATCGCCGAACGCGCGCTGGTGTTGGCGCGGCGCGCCCACGACGAATGGGCGGGCGCCGCCTTCACCAGCTCCGTCGGAATGCTGGCTCAACTCCGGGACACAGACATCGAGAGCCGGGCCGCCGTTAGCTGGGTCGCCCACGCGCGGGCCGTCGAAGCTCGCTGGGGCTTCCCCGGCGATCAGACCGGCGTTCCCACCGCCCTGGCATGGCTTTTCACCGAGGAGTCGCCCGCGGCGGTAGCCTTTCTGCTCCGCGATGCCGTGAACGAGCTGGAAAGCTGGGCGAAAAGCACCCTGGGAGCGAGAGATCCGGAGGGTCATCGCGACCCGAGTTATCTGGAATCATTGAGAGTGCTGCTCGAGGCGTACCTGCGGATCTTTGAATACCTGGGCGTGCCTCGGCAGCGGCATCCAGCCCAAAAACTGGGTCTCCGCGCCCTGGTAACCTGCGTCGGCGAGCTGGAGTCGGTGGCGGCAGTTCGGAAACTCGGCGCCCGGCTGATCGACTCCAAGTGGGATGATGGGGCCTGGGAATTCGCCAATGAGAGCGTTCAGCTCACCCAGGTCATGGACGAACGACGGCGCGAACAACCGATCATCCGCAAGATCGTGGGGATGGCCCCGCGGCCGGGCCAGGAGGGACCGAACTCACAGCTTATCGATATCGTGCAGCGCCTCACCGTCGCCAGCAGCGCTTCTCCACTCCTGGGTGCCCTCGTGCGGCTTCCCGAGGTGCGCTACCAGACGGCACTAGCGTACTGTGAGACCGGTGACTGGGACGCAGCCCGCACGGTATTGGGGGACCTTCGAATCGTTGGAACCCGCCCGGACGACACCTACGTTCGGGCTACGTCTTTGCACCGCTCGGCGACGCTGACCCAGGCTTCCGCGGCCGAGGCGCGGGACGGTCGTCTGGGCGAGGCGATTCTGAAGCTGGATGAGGCACTGCACGAGCTGGACGCGAATCCTCGGTTCCGGCACGAGTTCCGGACCGTCACCCAGCTCATCAAGGACCGAAAGACTCAGCTTTCGCGTCCAGACGGTCCTCAGCACCTGCAACCCACCGCGAGCGGCTGACTACGGTGCCGTTCACCTTGAGCGGACGCGAAAGGACCTGGCATGGGCTCACATCTCCTCGGGACATCTCGCCGACGACGGATGCTGCGTCGCGGGCCGCTGCTCAGGATGACCGGCAGTTTCCCGGAGCCGCGCGATTCGGTTAGAACATGCCGCCGGTCGCGAAAACAAGGGAGCCCCCACTAGTCAATGAACAACGGTCAGGGACTCGCTGAGTTCGAGGCACGAGTTGCCATGGAGCCGCTCACTCCTGAGGACTTCTTCGGAGGGCTGCGGCAGCTGCTCGCGGCCGGCCATACTACGCCAGAAGGCGCCGAGGCGCTCCGTTTGGCGTACCTGGCCAATCCCCTCAACGCGGACGGCGACAAGCTCTCCGTCCGCGACGCTACTCTTCCGGACCTGGGCCATGTCGATGGCGAGCCGGAAACCGAAGCGCGGGGGAGCCCCCAGGCACCAACGACGCGCGGCCGGGGAATGGAGCTGGCGACGGAGCCTCCCGCTGCCACGATACCCGCTGACGTGCAAGAGCGGGACGAGGTGCTGGCCACGCTGCGTCCATCGGAGCCGGACGGGTCGGCCGAAGAGGCCGTAGCCACATGGCAAGCGACGCAGGCAGCGTTCCAGGGTGGGCAGTGGGAAGAGGCCCGTCGTCTTGCCCAGTCTCTGGCGCACTTGCCTGCGTACGCGGCCCGGGTCCGCGACCTGCTCCGCGCGCTCGACCATCACGAAGACTTTGTGCTCCCCCAGCTTCAGGGACTGGCCGCAGGCCTCACGTCGGCGCGCCGACGTGAGGCCTGGCAAGACGTAGACCAGATCTGGCAACGCGCCCAGGCCATCGTTGAGGAAGAGCATCGGCAAGGGGTCCCCGCGCGGCTCCCCTCCGGCCTGGTGGAGCAATACACCCGCGCGAAGAATGCGCAGGAAGCAAAACCGCTGGTCCAGGAGGCAGTGCAACTGCGTCGGCGCGGGGAGTTCGTCGAGTCGGACAGCCTGCTCGCCGAGGCGGTCAAGCTGGATCCCGACAACGCGGTGATTCTCGCAGAGCGCGAACGCTGCAGCCTCGGGATGGTGAAGCTGGCCTCGCTCCAATCGATCATGGGGAAAGCCCACGTGGCCGTACCGGAGCTGATTTCCGGACTCGAAGATGCTGCCAGCCTGGAGCAATTGGCTCCGGATGGACCGTCGGTGCTGCAGGTCGCCAGAAGCTTCCGTCGTCTCCGTGAGGAGACCGCGGAGCGTTTGGCTCGCCGCGCCGACCAGCTGCTGGAAGAAATCGATCGCCGAGCCGGCATCGGGGAGAAGTGGTCGCTCTGCGGAGAAGCTAGCCGCAGTGTCGACGACCTGCTGCGCCTGGCGCCGGAGACAGACGGCCTGGGTCGGGTCGAAGAGCGGCTGGAACGCCTTTCTGGCCAGGTGACCCGAGCGCAGGACATCGCCCAAGGTCTGAAAACGGCGCTGGATGCCGTGCGCGCGTCGGGGGCGGCCCTAACCCCTATTCAGGCGGGAAGGCTGGCGGCCGATCTCATTGAAGCGCAGAGCATTGCTCCGGATGACCTTGATCTGCGGGCGGTCGGAACGCGGATCGCGGAGGCGATCAGCTTGAGTCTTTCCAGTCCGGAATACCTGCTGCGCGATTCGGAGCGCTTCGACCTATCGACCTTTTACAGCGCTCGGGAGCTGGTCCGGCTCCTGAGCGAGGGACCGAGCAGTCCGGGGCAGCAGACCGTGGAGGGGTATCGCCACGCGCTCACGGCGAAAGGCACCCAGGCAGTCGTGACCCGCCTGGACCGTGGGCTGGCTGAGGACAGCCCGGCCGGCGCCCAGGGCCCGATCGAAGAGGCGCTGCAACTGGCGCTCGCCTTGAGCAGCCTCCCGGGCGCTGAGTCGCTCCAGGCGGCTTCAGAGCTCGTGGATCGCGTGACGGGCCAGGTGCGGCGCTGGATCTATCTGCGATTCCTGGGGAATCAGACGCTCGAGGATGTCGAACGGACCGCGAGCCAGGTGGCGGACATGCTGGTCCATCTCCGCTCGCTTCCGGGGACTCCGGCCGATACTCACGCGGACCTCGAGCGCGAGTTCCTTACCTCAATTCAGCAGTCCATCCGCCATCTGGTCGCTCCCGAGATCCTCAGGACGCTGCCACTATCCGAGGCCGTCACACGAGTGGCCCGGTGCAACGAATTCATCACCTATAGCCTGCCGGCGATCCTGCAGCGTCTCGGGCACCCGGAGCGGGCGCGAGCCGCCTCGCTGCTGGAGGTGCTTGCGCATGCCCAGGAGCACATCGATCAACGGCAGGGACGCTCGGCAGCGTTCCGCTCCGCCGCTCCTCTTGTCGGGGCGCTGGCAACCATCGTGGCGATCGTCGCAGTGGCGCTGGCGGCCCTGCCGGGTCTACGGCCGGGAAGCGGCGCGCCGGCGCAAGAAGGACGGGTGTTCCGCCCCGAGCCAAACCTGGCCGGCGTCCAGGGCTACGATTGCGAGCACATCGACGACCACAACGTCTGCGACGTCCCCTCAGGTCCGCAGTTCAAGACGAGCTACCGCAAGGTCGACGTCAGGGGGCGACTCGGGTCGCCCCTGTCGAGCCAGCTTCGCGAGGGTCAGGACGTGCAGTATTTCCAGTACGGTCGGCTGGAATACCATCCCCAAAATCCCGAGCCCTACAACTACCAGTACGGCTTGCTGGGGACCGCTCTCGCCAGCCGGCGAGCCGCCAATGATCCCGTGCTGCAGAGTGTCACGACACCGGTTTCGCCCGACCCCAACAAGGGCCGCTACTACCAGGAGTCGCGCCACCACATCAGCGACGTCAACGGGTTCCTGCGCTACTTCGACACGCGCGGTGGTGTCTACGCGTTCGGGTATCCGGTCACCGAGGAGTTCCAGGCGGGCGGCCAGGTGATCCAGTATTTCCAGTTCGCCCGCTTCGAGGGTCGAGCCGCCGATCCGACTTCCGTGCGGCTCGGAAACGTCGGTGTCGAGTACTTGCAGGAGATCCTGGGCGCCAAGGTTTGCCACCGCATCTTCAGCAACCTCAACGAGTGCGGTTAGCGGACCGCGAACAGGGCTGCCGCCTCCGCGAAAAGCGCCTGGCGAATGTCGTGGGGGCTTCCTTCGGCGATGATCTCTGCGAGCTGGTCCACGGTGGCTCTCACCGCGGCGCCGGAAGGAATGACGCCGCGCACTGACGAGATGTCCGGGTGCGCCGTCGGCTCTAGGGCTTCGTCGGCATAGCTGAGCTCCTCGACGAGCTTCTCGCCGGGCTGAAGCCCGGTAAAAACGATGGGAATGTCCAGACCAGCGCGATGGCCGCGCAACCGAATGAGCTTCCGAGCGAGGTCCAGAATGCTCATCTCGTCACCCATTCGGAGGACGAACGTCTCGTTTCCCTGGGTCAAAGCGCCGGCCTGGATCACCAGCATGACCGCTTCGGGAATCGTCATGAAATAGCGGCGCACGTCGGGATGCGTCACCGTCACCGGTCCGCCATTCCGGATCTGGCGCTCGAAGACAGGCAGAACACTGCCGCGGCTCCCGAGAACGTTTCCGAAGCGTACGACCGCCGTTTGCAGTCCGGTTTCCCTGCCCAGCCCGTGTACCACGCCCTCTGCCACGCGCTTGCTCGCGCCCATAACGTTGGAGGGCACCACGGCCTTGTCGGTCGAGATGAAGATGAAGCGCTCTACTCGCGCCCGGGCGGCCGCCTGGAGCAGGTTTCTGGTCCCGAAGACATTCGTTTGAATCGCCTGGCCCGGTTGCTTCTCCATCAGAGAGACGTGCTTGTAGGCGGCCGCGTGGAACACGACTTCAATCTGCTGCTCGACCGTGTCGGTCACGGTGCGCAGATCTTCAACACTGCCCACGACGCTGATCACGTCGGTCTCCGGCGTGATTTCCTGGAGTTCGTTCTCGATGTGGAAGAGCCCCGTCTCGTCCACATCGAGCAGGAAGAGCTTCCACGGAGCGAGGCGGCTGACCTGGCGTGCCAGCTCGGACCCGATCGAACCCGCCGCACCGGTGATCAGGACGCGGCGCCCGGCGAGGTACGACTGACAGCCAGCCAGATCTACGCTCACCGACTGGCGGCCCAGGAAGTCCTCGGCCTCAGCAAGCCGGAGAACGCCGTCCAAGCCATTGGCTTCATTGACTCCGTCGAGGGCTCCCTGCAGGTTGGGTACAACGCGAATCCGGGCGTCAGTTTCCAAGCAGGTGTCGACGACTCTGCGGACTTCAGCCTTGGAGGCCTCAGGCATGGCAATTGCGATCACGTCCACGTCGAATTCGCTCACCAGTCTGGGCAGATCTGCGATGCGACCCTCGACGCGAACGGGTCCCAGGCGGAGCTTCGCGGTGTTCGTATCGTCGGAGACGACCGCCACGGGGCGATAGGTGGGGCTGTGGCGGTCCAGGTCTCGGACGAGATCGTGAGCGGTTGATCCGGCGCCCACCACGAGCACCCGCTCTCTGCGGTCCTGGATGCGGAACGTCCTGCCATGCCACCGGTCCCGCAAGAAGTCCGGAAGCCAGCGGACTCCGCACATCGCCGCGTACGTGGGGAGCCATCCGACGAGGATGACGCTGAGCGGGAGCGGGTAGCCGTTCTTACCGAGAGCCAGAAAGATCCCGGCGACCACGAGGCTCGCCGCGAGCGGTGAGACCAGCAGGGATACCGTGTCCTCGATCGTCGCCAGCCGCCAGTTGCGCCAGTAGACCCCAACGACCATGTTGCACCCGACGTGGAGCGCGGCGATCCAGGGCATGACGAGGACGAACCCGGTCCAGAAGTTGCTCGGTACGTCGCCGTCGAATCGCGTGACGAGTCGGAGCAGGTAGCTCGCGGTGACCACCAACGCGTCGAGCAGCGCGGCGGCGGCGTGGCGGCGGACTCCCGCGAAAAAGCGGTCGCGCGAGGGCAGGGAAACGAGCGGCCAGCTATTGGCGAGAAAGAGTGGCGCGTGCAGCCGATCTTACCTGATGATCTGCCATCGGTTGCGTGACAGACCGAACGGATTGATCTCCTCCAGGAACGATGGAACGTTTGGTCTGGAGTTGAAGTGGGAGTATACAGATGCCCACTGGCAACCTGCATGAGAGTTTCTTCACAGCTTGGCCGGCGGGTTGTTTCGCCTGGCCGCCAGGGACAGTGCGCCCAGCGTGAGGCCGAGGCCCTGGGCCAACGCTCGCAGGAATGCGAGCGGCAGGATCCATGGCAGCAGGTTGCGGTCCGAGACGTAAGCCCGGTGAAGCAGAGGCCAGCTCGCGGCCAAGAAGCCGGCCGAACAGAGGCGGAAAACCGTCCCCGCCCCCGGCCAGCGGAGTTGTTGCGCAACCAGGGCCAGTGACCCGAGGCCGGCTGCGCCGATCTGAATCGGCATCCAGGGCGGCGTGTACGAGTCGCCGCCGAGCTTCTGGGGGTAGCGGCGATAGACCATGGCTCGAAAGAAGCCATAGCGGGCCTTCTTATAGAGGAAGGCACGCAGGCTTTCGGTGTGGGTGTGCGCTACTTGGGCCGTTGCGCTGAACGCGAAGTGGGCACCCTGGGTGGCCAGGCGAAACGCAAGCTCCACGTCTTCGGCAGACTGGGCCGGGAACGACTCGTCGAAGCCGCCAGCTTCGAGGAAGACAGTTCGTCGGTAGGCTGCGCTGGCACTGTCTACGAAGTCCACTTCGGAAGCTCGAGCCAGGCGGGCGTACTTTTCCTCGAACTCGACTTGAGCGAAGCGAGGGACGAGCCCGCGTTGCTGGGTTACGTACCGACCCTTCACGGCTACGATATCGGCGTTCTCGAACGGCTCCAACATGGCGGTCAGCCAGCCGGACTGGGGAACGGCATCGGCATCGAGGAACAACAGAATCTCCGCGTTCGCTGCGCGGGCGCCGAGATTGCGCGCCGCGGCCGGACCTGCTCCGCTGCCCTCGAGGACGACAGCATCGCGGCACCGAGCAACGGCCGCGGTGTTGTCGGTCGAGCCGTCGTCGACCACGAACAACTCCGAGCCGGGTCCCGGAATCCCTTCTTTGAGAAGGGCAGCGAGACACGCGTCGAGGGCGGCGGCGGCGTTGCGCGCCGGAATCACTACAGCGATGCGGGGACCTGCGGACGTCAATTGTCGAGCGTGCCCAGCTCCGTCGCGGCAGCTCCGATAGCGTGGGCCATCGTGGCTCGGCGCCAATGAGTGGCAGACGCCGAGCTAGAAAATCCTGAAACTAGCGCGCGCATTGAGGCGACCATGGTAACACCGAAGGAGGGGCGGCCCGCGCCGGCGTCGTTCTCGGCTACGATGCGGCCGATGGCTCCACTTCATCCTCTTGCCGAGACTTATGCTCGGCGCGCCTCAAGGCGGGCCGTCTGCCGCCGCGGGTCCTCAGGATGACCGGCCCCCCAGGATGGGATGATTTGGGTGAGCTCCGCGTCGTGCCTGCGGCCCCCTCGGACCTGGAAGTGGTGATCGAGATCCTGGAAGAGGTTGCGGCCTGGCTGGAAACCAAGGGGATCGATCAGTGGCCCGTGGGGTCCTTTCGCCGCTCGGCGGCGTTCTTCGCTGGCGCCATTGAGCGCGGAGAGGTTCACCTGGCTTACGTCGGCGAGGATCTCGCGGGGACGCTCCGGCTCGTGGCGACAGATCCGGACGTGTGGTCGGACCTGGCTGATGAGAGCCTCTATGTCCACAGCGTCGCGGTGCGTCGCTCTTTCGCCGGCCGGAGGTTGGGCCGGCAACTGCTCGAATGGGCCGAGCAGCGAGCCCGCGAGGCGGCCAAGGGCTATCTGCGCCTCGACTGTGTCGCCGGGAATCCCGTGCTGCGCCAGTACTACGAAGATGCGGGCTTCAGTTCGGCGGGTGAAGTGGAGATTGAATTCAAGGTCGGTCCGGGGGCTCGGGGCAAGAGCTACCGGCTGCACCGCTATGAGAAGCCATTGCGGGGAACGGGGACAGAAGGGCCAGCGGCTGCTGGCGGCCAGACAGCAGGCGAAGCCGACTGGAACGAGGCCCTCAGGGCCGCGCATCCGGTGGTGGCAGGACTCCGGCTCGCGTGGCGCGAGTACCGCACGCCGGTGGGGACCGACGAAGGGGGAGCCCGGGGGGAGAGGTCCTTTGGTCTGTGGACCGTCGTCGACAATATCGTCACACTACTCGGACAGCTGACTCAGGAAGACTTCGAGCGAAACGACGAGCGCATGCCCTATTTCGGCATCGTCTGGCCGTCTGCCGAGGCGCTGGTGATGAAACTGCTGGGGGGTCCACGGCTGGAGGGAGTGAAAGTCCTGGATCTTGGCTGCGGGCTGGGCGCCTGTGGGTTTGCGGCGGCTCATCTCGGGGCTCGAGTCACGTTCCTGGACTGGGAACCGCGGGCGCTGGAGATCGTGCGAGCCTCAGCGCGGGAGCAGGACCTCCCGCCGGAAATGCTGGAGTTCGTCGTGGCGGACTGGCGCGACCCGCCCGCCCTGGAGCGCTTCGAGCTGATCATCGGTGCCGATCTGCTTTACGAGAAACGGAACGCCGAAGCGGTTGCGGACTTCCTGAGCCGCTACCTTCAGCCCGGCGGCCAGGCGTGGATCGTCGATCCGGGTCGACCCTATGCGCGGCTTTTCCCGACCCAGGCGCGGATTCAGGGGATCCATCTGACGGCGAGAGAGGTCCTCGTGCCGAAAGGGCGAGGCCCGGGCATCACGCTGCTCAGAATGCGCAAACCACGGTGGCGCCGCCTGCACCGGGTCCAGGCGCGGCGAGCGGGCTCCGCCAAGCCGCCCGGCACGTAGGCTTGAGAGGCCTGGCACCCGCGGCTCTTGCCTGGGTGCTACAGGCTTTCAGCCTCCCAACAGGTCGTTCAGGAGCTGATCTACCGTCGGCGCTGCCGGGGCCAGGGGCGGGGATGACGAAGGCTCAGAACTAGCGTCGTACATCACCTGGTGATCCATCAGGGCTCGAGCGTCCGACGTCAGGAAGCGGGTAATCTGCGCATAGGAGTAGCTGTCCGACCGCCCATTTCGCCGGTGGTAGTAGCGGAGCGGGAAGTAGACGTTCAGGCGGTCCCTCGCTCGGGTCAGCGCCACGTAGAACAGCCGGCGCTCCTCGTCGACCGCTTCCGTGCTGCCGGTGCTCATGTCGGACGGGATCATGCCGTCGGCGGCATGGATGACATGCACGGTGGCCCACTCACCACCCTTTGCGGAGTGGATCGTGCTCAGCGTGAGGTAATCCTCGTCCAGCAGGGGCGGCCCGGCGAGGTCGCTCGTGGATGACGGCGGGTCGAGCACAAGGTCGGTCAGGAAATCCTGGCGTGAGAGATAGCGCCCCGCCATCTGCTCCAGCTGCTGCAGGTCCCGGAGCCGGGGCTCGGCGTTCTCGTACAGGCGCTCCAGCGCGGAGTCGTAGAAGCCACGGAGACGCTCCACCTGCGCACCGAGCGTCAGCCCATCGCAATCGGCAAGGGCCTGGCGGAATGCATCGAACGATCCGGCCGCCATCGACGGCACGGGCAGGGTCTCCGACGTGAGCAGGCTCAGCGGCGACCGGCGGCGTTCCAGCCGCGGAGCGTCCGGTTCCGCGTGATCGGCAGGGTGGTCCAACACTCCGAGGGCCGTCATCAGCGTCCGGGCGTGCCTGGGGCCCACGCCTTCGATCAGCTGGAGAGCGCGAAACCAGCTCATCTCATCCTGCGGGTTTTCCAGAATCCGCAGGAGCGCCAGCAGGTCTTTGACGTGCGCCGCCTCGAGAAACTTCAGCCCGCCGTACTTCACGAACGGGATGTTGCGGCGCACTAGCTCCACCTCCAATTGGTCGCTGTGATGGCTGGAGCGGAACAGCACCGCCTGCTGCCGCAACGCGACCCCGCGCTCGCGGTCGTCGAGCACCTGGCGGCAGATGATCTCCGCCTGCTGGGTCTCGTCGAGGCAGGTGAACAGGGATGGGCGGGTCTGCCCGGAGCGGCTTGACCAGAGGGTCTTCGCATGCCCCTCATAAGCCTGGGCCATCACGACGTTCGTGAGCGCGAGGATGGGAGGAATGGAGCGATAGTTCTGCTCCAGGCGAACCACCTCGGCGCCCGGAAAGTGCTGGGGGAAGTCCAGGATGTTGCGAACGGTGGCGGCGCGGAACGAGTAGATGGCCTGGGCGTCGTCCCCCACGACCGTGAGATTGCGGTTGTGGCGCCGCATCGCCCGCAGGATATCGAGCTGGGCTACGTTCGTGTCCTGGTACTCATCGACGAGGACGTGGTCGAAGAGACTTGCGATGAGGTCACGGGTCATCTCAGCCTGGGTGAGAGCGTGCCAGTAGAGCAGGAGATCGTCGTAGTCCAATACGCCCTGCTGGCGTTTCCGCTGGACATAGGTCTGGAAGAGCCGCCGGATCCCCTCAACTTCCTCGATGCACCACGGATAGACTGCCTCCAGGACGTCGCTCAGCGTTTCCCGAGCATTTATGAGCCGCGAATAGATCTCGCCGAGGGTGTCCTTCCGGGGAAAGCGGCGCTTGCCTTCGCCCAGCTCCAGGTCGTCTCGAATCAGGTTCATGAGGTCTGCCGTGTCTGCCTGGTCCATCACCGTGAACTCGGGCGGGAGCCCGATGGCCCGACCGTAGGTCCGGAGCAAGCGGTTGGCGACCGCATGGAAGGTGCCGCCCCACACCCGGCGGGACTGCGTTTCGCCCGTGAGGTCTCCGGCCCGTCGGAGCATTTCCTGGGCGGCTCGCCGGGTGAAGGTCAGCAGAAGGATGCGTTCGGGCGGAGTTCCTTCGGACACGAGATGGGCTACGCGGTGCGCCAGGGTCTTCGTCTTGCCGGTGCCGGCGCCTGCGATGATCAGGAGGGGGCCGGCCCCGTGGGTAGCGGCGCGGTGTTGCTCAGGATTGAGGTCGTCCATTGAGGCCGATTATAGAACGGCTGTGCTATGAAGCTATGGCCTGAAAGGCGGCGTCGTTCGGCCGCGGTCCGTTGACGGCAATGAGGGGCGGAGCAATTTGCATTGGCTGCGGGCCGTCGGTTGGAATCGAGGTTCCCGTCGGCGGAACGGTCGGGGAGGTGCGGCTCGTGGCCGCCGCCCGGGGTGTGGAGGACGGCCGTGGCGTGGATGACGCCCTCGGCGTGGCGGATGGGCGTGGGGTCGCCGAGGGACGCACCGTCCGCGTGGGCGAAGGCTCGGCTGTGGGAGAGAGGAACCGGGTCGGAGAGGGCTGCGGCGTGTCGGTCGCCGTCGCGGTGGGGAGCGGGGATAATGGGGTCCGAGTGGGCGTCGGCGGCGCCGAGCTGCCGATGCCGCACGCGGGGAGTGCCAGCGTCACAGCCAGCAAGATCCACCGGACGCTTCTGGCCTTTCGCACGGCGCCGATTGTAGCGGTGGACGGATCGGGGTTCGGAACCGACTATGAGTCCGGGTGGTCGTCCGCTTCGATGCGCCAGGCGCCGCTGGAGCGGACGAGGCCGTAGACGTTGCGGTCCCGCGACTGGCCGGTACTGCCGTCGTCGAAGGTCACGGTCCAGGTCTCCCACGTCGTCGCAGTGGCGGAATCGCCTCGCACCGTGACCTCGCCCCAGTCCAGGCTGATCAGCTCGATGCGGGTTACGCCGCCGTCCAGCATCTCCCGGTTGGCGCGTTCCACCTCGCGATAGTAGGCATCGGTGGAAGTCTCTCGCATCGGCGACGAGTCACGCAGGGCAATGGCGCGCTCCTGTTGGCGGTTGCCGCGAATGATCAGCTGCTGGATCGCGGCCTCGGTCGAGCCCGCGGGCGCGGCAACGGCGACGGTGCCAGATTCCGGCGGCGCGGGCGGTGGAGGCGATAGCTGGAAGCGTCCCGTGGAGACGAGGATCGCTCCTACGGCGACTACTCCGAGGAAGAAAAGCAATTGGCTCTGCGCGCGAACCCGTAGCGCCAGTCGCTGCAACACCCGCCACAGAACGTCCATTTTCAGCTGCCTACCTGCGGAGGTTGAGGCCAGGGCTGTGGAATAGTAGCCTGTGGCAAATGTGGTCGGCTGGGGCGCGTCGCCCGACGCACGAACGGAAGCGGGGACATCCATGACTTCGGATCTGGAGCAGCTGTTGCTCGAGGGTGAAGTCGAGTATCTCGAGCAGATTCCCTGGGGCTCCAACTACACGTTCTGCGCTGAGCTGCGGTTGGGGAACGCGACGGCGCGGGCGATCTACAAACCGCGCAATGGCGAGCGCCCGCTCTGGGATTTTCCGCAGGGAACGCTCTATCTGCGGGAGCGCGCCGCGTATCTGGTCAGCCAGGCGCTCGGCTGGCCCTTCGTTCCCCTTACGCTGGTGCGCGAGGGGCCGCATGGTCCCGGATCGGTGCAGCTCTTCGTGGACGCCGAGCCGTTGCCCTCCCTGCGGATGCTCCACCAGATGGACGGCCCCGATCTCGCCAGGATCGCCGCTTTTGACATCATTGCGAACAATGCCGACCGCAAGGGTGGCCACGTGCTGCGAGACGATTCCGGAAAGCTCTGGGGCATCGACCATGGTCTGTGCTTCAACTTGACGCCCAAAGTGCGCACCGTCTTGCAGCACTTTTGCGGCCAGCCGGTACCCCAGGCAGTCCTCGCCGACCTGCAAGCCTTTGAGCGGGATGGAGGCCGGCTAGACTCTCTGCGAGAGTCGCTGCAGGGAGTGATCACTGTTCGGGAGTTCGACGCATTCCTGCAGCGCGTGGCGAAGCTTTGCGACGAGGGCCGCTATCCCCGCCTGGACCACTATCGC
>JACQOR010000093.1 GCA_016202435.1 Chloroflexota bacterium | reverse complement strand
GTTGATGAAAAGATGGGTCGAGTCGAGGTGGCTCGTCCGGACGGTGAGGTCATTGGCGTAGACGTCGAACTCGGCGCGGAGCATCCGGGCGCTATAGCAGTCGACTGCCCATGCGTCCTTGCTGGTCTTGCGCCAGCCCCGCGGGGCGCCCTTTTCGTCCGAGACCCGGAAGTCCTGGATGTGCCGGGCGAACTCGCGAACCATGTAGGAGCCAGGCGTCCAGACCGGCAGATGGAGTTCGATGCCGTCCTCGGGCCGATCTATCTCCATCGAGACGTGGAACAGATGGGTCGCCGGGTTGGGGGCGGAGACGTGGTAGCGGATTTCCGGATCAGTCTTCTTCACGGGCGGACTCGCTCTCTTTCCCCTCGGCGATGGAGGGCGTGCCTCCTGCTCACTGGCTGGCGGCACGATGACGTGGGTGGCCTAGACGAGCCTGAGGCCGATCGTCTCCTCGAGGTCTTCAGGGTCGAGCGGACCCGGCCTGAGGACGGTGGGAGGTGATGTCGTCAGATCCAGCACGGTGGAATCGACTCCGCCGGGAGCGGTCCCAGCGTCGATGATGAGATCAACCCTATCGCCGAGCGCCCGGGCGGCTTCGTGCGCCGTCCTGGCCGCCGGAAAGCTCGATCGATTCGCACTCGTGGTGGCGACCGCTCCCCCTGCTGCCTGGATAACAGCGAGAGCACAGGCATGATTCGGGATCCGAACCGCCTGCGACGGGAGCCCACCTGGAACCGGTCTGAGCAGCGGCAGCACGAGCGTCAATGGTCCGGGCCAGTAGCGCTCGGCCAGCCGCTCGGCCAGCGCATCGAACCGACAGTGCCGTTTGGCGTGCTCGACGTGGCTGACGAGCCACGCGATCGCCTTTTCCGGAGGACGACCTTTCGCCTTGAAGAGCCTCTCGATAGCGTCGGGATTGAAGGGATTCGTGCCCAGGCCGTAGACCGTGTCGGTCGGAAAGACTACGAGCTTGCCTTCCCGGATGAGCTCTCCGGCGTGGCGCACCGCGTCCCCGCTGCGGAGCACGTCAGTGGGCCACCACCACATCCGCTCTGCCGGACTCAACCGGGTCGTTCCACGATCAGGTAGCGGTCGAGGCCAGCCGCGTCCAGGTGCACCGAGGCTGCTGAGTTCGGCATCGTCCCCTGAGCGCAGGCTTGCAAGTGCAGACTCTGCTCCTCGCCAATCTCCAGGAAGGCGGCTCCGCCGGGCTCGAGTACCTCCGGCAGCGTCCGGAGCAACCCGACAAGCTCGGTGGTTCCGGTGGCTCCCCCATCCAGAGCCCGGTGGGGTTCGTACAGCCGGACTTCGGGCTCCAGTGTGTCGATCCGCGCGGTGGGAATGTATGGCAGGTTCGCCGTGATGAGGTCAAACGACGACCGCAGGGCGGTGGCGATGTTGCAGGCGACAAGCTGGACACGCGGGCCTACGCCATGGCTCCGAGCGTTCTCCCGGGCGACCAGGAGCGTCTCGGGATCAATGTCCGTGGCGACAGCGTTGAGCCCGGGAATTTCCGCGAGCAAGGTAACTGCAATTGCGCCGCTGCCGGTGCCGACGTCAAGCATTCGTCGGCCTTCGGTTGCGCGACGGGCCGACCAGGCAAGCACCAGCTCAACCAGTCCTTCGGACTCCGGCCGTGGAATCAATGTCCTCGGGCTGACCTTGAACCGCCGGCCGAAGAACTCGCGCCAGCCCTGGATATAGGCCAGTGGCTCGCGGCAGCAGCGGCGGGCGACGAGCGATTCGTAAGCTGAAACTGTTTCCGGCGGCAGTTCGCGCTCAGGGCTCGCTATCAATCGCTCGCGGCCCAGACCGCTCGCCCGCTCGAGCAGAACGATAGCGGTCAGACGCGATGCGTCTGCTCCGCTCGCACGGATTTGACGTTCTGCGCTCTCGAGCAAGCTTGCCACGGATGACGGCGCCCCGGTCGGGGTTTGGGCCACGCTAAGCCAGGGCTCGGGAAGCCAGAACCAGTGGCTCAATGATGGGGTCGAGCTGTCCTTCTATGATTCTGTCCAAGCTGTGGAGTGTGATGTCGACTCGGTGATCCGTCACGCGGTTCTCGCGGAAGTTGTAGGTCCGGATCTTTTCCGATCGCTCGCCGGTCCCCACCTGAGATTGCCGCAGGGCGGCTCGTTCTTCGTGCATCTCTTGCTGCTTCAGGGCGAATAGCCGGGCGCGCAGCACCTCCATAGCCCGGATCCTATTCTTCAACTGGCTCTTCTCGTCCTGGCAAGTAACAACGAGCCCGCTCGGGAGGTGCGTAATGCGAACCGCCGAATCGGTCGTGTTTACGCTCTGACCACCATGTCCGGTGGACCGGTACACGTCGATCCGCAAGTCTTCCTCGCCGATCTCGACGTCTACCTCGTCGGCCCTGGGTAGCACCGCGACGGTAGCTGTGGAGGTGTGTATGCGGCCGCTGGCTTCGGTAACGGGGACGCGCTGGACGCGATGCACGCCGCTCTCGAATTTCAAACGGCTGTAGGCACCTTGGCCCGCGATCTCCACGATGACTTCTCGGTATCCGCCGAGATCGGATTCACTCGAAGCGAGAATCTCGCACTTCCAGCGTCTCCCCTCGGCGTAGCGCAGGTACATGCGGAGCAGGTCGCCCGCGAAAAGCGCGGCTTCGTCGCCCCCTGTCCCCGCGCGAATCTCCAGGATCACGTCGCGTTCGTCGTTCGGATGCCTGGGCTGAAGCAGTTCGATGAGCTCGCCGACTAGTCCTTCGCGCCGCACCTGAAGATCGCGGACCTCGGCTTCGGCAAGCGCTCGCAGTTCGGGATCGGGCTCGTCGAGCAGAGATTGCTCGTCCTCGATCTGGCGTTCCACGGCGGCAAGCGTGCGGCCCTTTTGGACGATCGGTGTGATCTGGATCTGCTCGCGGCCGAGCTGCTGGAGCTGGCGCGAGTCGGCGAGCACCTCGGGCTGCGAGAGCAGGGTATCAAGCTCATCGGACCGGGCCTCGACCTGAGCCAAGCGCTGGCGGAGGCCCTCGGTGATGGTGGCTTCGGTCATTTCGTCCCGCCGTGGTCTGCGCGGATGATCTGGTCAATGGCTTGCGAGATGGGGAGTGTAGCGGGCTCTTTCGCAGTCATGTCCCGCAGGCACACGGTGCCGTTCTGCAATTCTTCGTCACCAAAGATAGCCGTCCAGCGTGCTCCGGCCGAATCAGCGTGGCGGAGACGCGCGCGCAGGGAGCGCTCGCCGACGGCACGGATGACTGAGACCCCGCGGCTTCTCAGATTCCGAGCGAATTCACTGGCCATGGGCTCAGCCTTGGGCCCGACGTGGCCGACGTAGACCCTCGGTCTGGCGCCACCCGGGACCACGACGTTTTGATCCTTCAAGTTGAGCACCAAGCGTTCGATGCCAGCGGCAAAGCCCACGGCCGGAACGTGCCGCCCACCGAGTTGTTCGGCCAGCCCGTCGTAGCGGCCGCCGCCGCCCAGCGCGGCCTGGGCGCTAACTTTGGCTGGAAAGAGCTCGAAAACGGTCCGCGTGTAGTAATCCAGCCCGCGAACCAGGCGTCCATTGAGCGAAGCGGGGATTCCCTCGTCGGCCAGCGCGGCCTGCAGGCGAGCGAAGTGGTCTCGGCAGGCGTCGCACAGATGGTTGAAGAAGGGCGGAGCGCTGTCGGCCACCGGCTGGCAGCTGGGGACCTTGCAGTCGAGGAGCCGAAGCGGATTGACCACCAGTCTTCGGCGACAATCGCCGCACAGCTCTTCCTCATGCGGCTCATAGTGCGCCCGGAGTGCGTCGAGATAATGAGGGCGGCATGCCGGGTCACCAATGGAGTTCAGCTCGAGGGAAAGGTTCTGCAAGCCGAGTGCTTCGCAGAATCGCCAGAAAAGCGTGATCAGCTCCCCGTCGAGGGCGGGATCATCCTCGCCGATGGCTTCGACGTCGAGCTGCCGAAACTCCCGCCACCGCCCTGCCTGGGGCCGGTCGTAGCGGAAGCAGTTGACTAGTTGAAAGAGACGGAGTGGTTGGGGCCGATTGTGAAGCCCATGTTGCAGGTAAGCCCGCATGATGGACGGCGTGGCTTCGGGACGCAGGGTCACGTCACTGTTCCCTTTATCGGTGAAAGAGTACATCTGTTTCTCTACTATGTCCGTCGTCTCGCCGGTTCCCCTGCGGAATAGTGCGCTGTCCTCGAAGGTCGGGGTCCGGATCTCCTCGTACGCGTAGAGCGCGGCGAACCGACTCGCCACCTCCTCCACATAGGCGAAGTACGGCACGTCTTCAGGAAGCACGTCCTGGGTTCCCCGGGGTGCCTGGTACACACGTCCCCCCACGGTTTCTTGCGACGAATGTTGAAAATTCTAACAGGCGTGCCAGGGACCGCCGCCCGGCTCGGAGCGCGCAGGCGTGGGTAGGAGGACGAAGGCTATCAGAAGCCGGAGCGGGCCGCGCTGAGGAGCGCCTGGACCAGGACTCCCTGGATGAATTGCAGGAGCAGCAGCGCCACGATGGGAGAGATGTCGATCATTCCGATCGTGGGAATGACCCGGCGAAGCGGGGCCAAGATCGGCTCCGTGACCTGATTGAGAATTACCGCGAGTGGGTAGAAGGGGTTTCCGGGGCGGATTGGAAACCAGGAGAGCAATGCTCGGCCGACAATGGCGAGTATCAGGCCCTGGAAGAGGATGTTGATGAAGTTTGCGAGGAACGGGATCAGCATGGCTGTGCCCTCACCCTAACCCTCCCCTTGCGCGAGAGGGAGATTCCCGATGCCTGGTTCAGGCCGCAAAGATGGCTCGCCCGATGCGCACGACCGTCGCCCCTTCCTCAATCGCCACGGGGTAATCATTAGTCATTCCCATGGAGAGGCCCAGTTCCGGCGCGTGCGGATGTGTCTCCTGGATCCTGTCCCGGATTTCGCGGAGCGACCGGAAGACCCGGCGTGTTGCCACCTCGTCCAATCCGAGCGGGGCCACTGTCATCAGCCCGACTACCGAAAGATGTGGAAACTGGGTTACCGCATCGAAAGCGGACGGAACGCTCTCACTCGCAAATCCAAATCTGTCAGGCGCCGCCGAAAACTGCACTTCAACATAAACTGGGAGTGACCTTTCCACCACCGCTGAGAGCTTCGCGGCCAGGCGAACGCTGTCGAGAGAATGAATTGTATGGAAGAGTTCGACAGCGGACGTTGCCTTGTTCGATTGCAGGTGTCCGATCAGATGCCAGACGACCGGCGTGGAAACGCTCCGTGCCACTGCGGGAATCTTGGTCGCGGCTTCCTGGACGCGATTCTCGCCCAGGTCGGTCAGCCCGGCCTCCACCGCCTCGACTACCGCCTCGGCCGGTGCTCCCTTGCTTACACCAACCAGGGCAATAGAGTCAGGCCTGCGACCGACTTTCAATGCCGATTCTGCGATGCGCTGTCGTACCGCCGCCAGGCGCTCGCTAACGGTCAAGCCGAAGCGTCCGGATCGCGATCCCGCGGAGCCGGACCTTCAACGGGCGGTTCTCCGTGCTGGCGCACCGCGGGTGAGGTATCGAGCCACCCCTCCCGCCCGTTGATCCAGGGAGGCAGCCCGCGGTGCTCTGCCTCGGTCACGCCTCGATCGAGAATGTTCCACCGCGACGATAATCGCCGCTCTCCGGGCCACCGCGTCGGCTCGAAGCCCGTTGCGATTACTGTTATGCGCACGTCACTGCTCATGGTTTCATCGATGACCGCGCCGAAGAAAATGTTCGCGTCGGGGTCGGCTGCCTGACCGACGATCTCGGCGGCGCGGTGCACCTCCATGAGCGTCAGGTCCGGACCTCCGGTGATGTTGAAGAGCACTCCGCGGGCTCCCACCATTGAGAGATCAAGCAGCGGGCTGGTCATCGCCATGCGCGCGGCTTCCACGGCCCGGTTTTCGCCGGCGGAGATCCCGACTGCCATCAGCGCCGCCCCGGGCTCGGACATGACGCTCCGAACGTCGGCGAAGTCAAGGTTGATCAGGCCGGGCTCGGTGACGAGGTCCGTGATACCTTGAATGCACTGGCGCAGCACATCGTCCACCATCGTGAAGGCCAGTTCCATAGAGGTGCGCCGATCGATGACCTGAAGGATTCGGTCATTAGGAATAGCGATCATGGTGTGCACGTGCTCGCGTAGCGTGTCGATGCATTGATCCGCGGTGCGCTGTCGACGGGTTCCCTCGAACGAAAACGGGCGCGTGACAACGCCTACCGTCAGCGCACCCGCCTCGCGGGCTATTTGGGCGATCACCGGAGCAGCACCGGAGCCGGTGCCGCCTCCCATGCCCGCCGTCACGAACACCATGTCAGCGGTGCGGCAGACGGCTCGAACTTCTTCGGCACTCTCTTGGGCTGCATTCGCTCCAACCACGGGGTCGCCGCCGCTCCCGAGGCCATGGGTGGTACGCTCACCAAGCTGGACGCGGCGCGCAGCCAACGTTTTGGAAAGGGCCTGCTTGTCGGTATTCAACGTCACGAGATCTACGCCCTTGACGCCGGCCGTGACCATTCGGCCGACCGCGTTGGAGCCTGCCCCGCCGATGCCCAAAACCACGATCCGCGGCGCTAAAGCCTTAGGGCGATCAATCATTCTCTGCCTCTGACGCGCTGGGCCAACTCACGTGAGAAAACTCCTCAGCCACGCCCGCAGCCCGTCAAGCGGACCCGGAGCGCCCTCGCCGTTTCGGCTCGGCGGCACGAGCTGATCCTTCCCCCATTCCAGCAATCCGGCGCTGGCCGCGAAGCTCGGGCTGCGAATGGCGTCAGCGAGACCCATGAGATTCTCGGGCATCCCGACCCTTGCCGGGGCCTGAAGGATTTCGGAAGCGAGTGAGGGTGCGCCAGCTATGAGTGAGCATCCACCCGTGAGCACGACCCCTGCCGGAAACGCACCTCCGAAACCCGCGCTGTCGATGGCAGAGCCCAGCAGCTCCAGAGTTTCCGCCAGCCGAGCATCGATGATTTCTGCCACCCGATATTGCTCAACGTCCTGGCCCTCGTTCCTACCGTACGCCTCGATGTGGATGCGCTCCCCTCGCCTGACCACGTGTTCGAGCGTGGAGCCGTGGCGAATCTTGATTTCCTCGGCGACCGGCAAAGCGGTCCTGAGGCCAAACGCCAAGTCATTGTCGAGTTGGTAGCCACCTACGGGAAGTACACATGCGTGGACGATACGGCCGTCTCTAAAGATCGCGGCGTCGGTCGTACCCCCACCCATGTCCACGACGAGCGCACCAGCGTCGCGTTCTGCCGCTGACAGAACAGCTCGCCCGGCTGCCAACGGCTCCAAGACCAGGCCATCGGCCTCCACCTCAGCAGACTCGATGCACCGCATCAGGTTATGGATCGGGGTTGTGGAACCGGTGATGATGGTTGCCTCGATCTCAAGTCTTCTTCCGAGCATTCCGGTCGGGTCCAGGATCTCATCCGTACCGTCCACAATGTAGTGGTGGGGGATGACATGGAGAATTTCCTGATCGGCAGGCAGCTGGATGACTCGAGCGACGTCGATCACCCGCGATACGTCGTCGGGACCGATGACATTTGAGGGATCGCGGACGGCTACAACCGCGCGCGTATTGGTTGAGGAGATGTGGGCCCCGGTTACACCCAGAAAGACGCGCATTGCTTTGAAACCGGATTGCTGCTCGGCCCGGCGAAGGGAGGTCGAGACAGTATTCGCGGCGGCCTGCACGTCGACGACGATGCCCTTACGAATGCCCTGTGAGGGGCAGATGCCCACACCGAGAACCTCGGGTTGCTCGCCCCCGACGTCCGCGATCAGGGTGCAGACTTTCGTGCTGCCGATGTCGACTCCGACAATGATGTGGTCGCGTGCGATACCGCACCCCCCCACGCTGACTTGCCCACGACAGCGCGTGGAAGCGGCTTCGTGGCGGGCCTCGAGGACGCGCCGATGATAGCAGAGAAGGCGCGGGGGAACAGGAGGTTTCTAGGCACGCCTGGCGTGTCGAGTCACCAGAAAGACTGGGGAGGTCACGAGGGTGAGCATTCCCATTGCGGCGCTATCTCAGCGAGCGTGTGGCGATAGGGGAACGTCTACCGGAAATACGGGCGATCGAGCGACCTGACATCAACAAGCTGGGCGGGCGTACCCGTGTCATCCAGGTAGCTCCGGATTGTGCGGTAGGCCTGTAGCTTGGCCTCAAGCTGATCGGAGGAACCGAGCAGTACCCGATGCCAGGGGCCAACGATGGATACGCCGCTGCCGGGATCGTGCACGATGCGTCCACCGCTAAGCCCGAGTCCATCAAGTTCGGAGCCCACCCTTGCCGCGATCCGAACGGCCGAGAGATCGACACGACCGCCCTCGGATATGCGCCCTGATGCGACCGAGTACACAGTCGGGAGGTCGCGGGACCCCTCGCGAAGCACGATACCGTCCGTGTCCACGAGCACCTGCTGACTGCCGGAGTCCCATACTGCCACGGCTTCCCGCTCCGTCATGTCAACGTGGACCAAGCCATTGAAGCTGGGACGGACCACTGCCGACCGGATGGCGGGATGGGCTTCCAGAAGAGACACAAGATAGCGGGAGCGAATGAGGAAGACGTTCTTGCCACCGAGGTCGAGACTCGCGGCGAGCTCCTCGGCAGGCACGAGCTCGCCTCCGGTGATGATGGCCTCGGTGGCTTCGAACTCAGGGGCGACGATCGCAGTCTTGATCAGCCAGACGGAACCCGCCGCGAGGGCGATGGCAAGCAGCTTTCCGAGAAGCCAGAAGCTCCAGATCTTCGCCATGACGCCGAAGAGGTTGAGCTTGGGGGTGCCACGGCGGCGCCCTGGCCCCCTATCAGCTGGCTGCCGCAGAGTCCGGGCCGCCTTTCGGATCGGCCGGCGGGGCACCGGTCGATCGCTCACGACGTGAGGGCGGGGTGGCCTAGGACGCAGCTTGTCCCACCTTGGCGGCCCCGCCGTTAGGCGGACCTTCAAGGCCCGCGAGGTCGTCGGCTGCCCAGCGACCCAGCATCTGAATCTCAGGGACTAGCCAGACTCCCGTTCGGCCCCAGACCGCTTGCTGCGCCAATCGAGCCAGGTCCAGGACGTCGCGCGCACAGGCCGTTCCCCGGTTCAAGATGAAATTCCCGTGCATGGCGGAGATCTCGGCCCCGCCGACGCGCATGCCTTTCAGGCCCGCCTGCTCGATCAGGGCACCTGCGAAGCCACCTTCCGGGTTGCGGAAGATCGAGCCGACACTGGGTCCCAGGGGTTGAGTGGTGCGTCGTCGAGTTTCCAGCTCGGCGAGCCGGGTCGTTACGGCCGCGGTGTCCCCAGTCGTGGTTCGTAACGTGGCAGCAAGGACTGCCGCCTGCCAGGCTCCGGTTTTCAGCTTGCTCGTGCGATAGCCGTAGTCCAGGTCCGAGGCGCGGATTGTGCGCCCACCCTGCCCGGGGAAATACAGCTCCGCGTTGATGAGACAATCGGCGATGCACGAGCCGAAGGCGCCGGAGTTGTTGACGACTGCGGCACCAACGGTCCCGGGGACTGTACCGGCCCATTCGAGGCCGACCAGGCCGGCCTCCGCGGTCTTTCGCGCTACGGCCCCGATGACGCAGCCCGCTTCCACCTTGACGAAGGTTTCTCCCGGAACGGCTCCGGGCACCACGTGCATGCCGCGCGTCATCACCTTGACAACCACACCGTCCACGCCTCCGTCTGCCACCAGCAGATTCGACGCGGCACCGATGATATGCCACGGGATCCCCGCCTCGGCCGCTGCCTGAACGCTTGCCGTGAGGTCTCGGCTAGTCCGGGCAATGACGAGAACGTCAGCGGGGCCGCCGATGCGATAGCTCGTGTGCCGGCGCAGGGGTTCATTCAGCCGAGCTTGCCCCCCCAGCCGATCGAGGATCGCGCCTGCCTGGCTGCTGGTTATCAACTCGCTCGCTCGGCGAGGGCGGCCATGAGTGGGGCTTCGATGGTCCAGATGTCGCCGGCACCCATCACCACCACCACATCCCCGGGCTTTGCCTCAGCCGCAACGGTTGCCACCGCTGCGTCCCGTTCGGAGTAGCGCGCATCCCGGTGCGGCATGGACCGGGCCAGCTCCTTTGCGGTCGCGCCCCCCGATGCCAGCACCCGGCCGGCGGGCAGATACGCAGACGTGAGCACAACGTGGTCGGCAGCCTCAAAGCAGCGGCCAAAAGCTTCAAAAAGGCTGCCGGTTCGATGCTCCGTGTGGGGCTGGTACACCGCCCAAAGCTGGCGGGGTTGGCCAGCCTCCGACTGCCAGTGTGCCCGGATCGCCGCCAGAGTGGCTCTGACCTCGGTGGGGTGATGAGCATAATCGTCGATTACCGTGACGTCGCCAGAGACACCCAGTGGCTCCATCCGTCGACGAACGCCGTGAAAGCTGGCTAACCCGGCGGCGACGGCCTCCAGACTGATGCCGGCTTCGATTGCGACCGCAGTGGCCGCAGCGGCATTGTGGGCGTTGTGGCGACCCAGAATCGCGAGGTCGAAGTCGTAGCTCTTACCGTCCGGTGCCCTCAGCTTGATCCGGGCTCCCTCAAGTCCACATGGTTCCCAGCGCTCAATCCGCCAGTTGGCGTCAGCCCCTGCTCCATAGGTAAGGCGGGTCCTTTTGGCAGCCGAAAGCGAACGAGCGATGGGATCGTCTCCGTTTACCACGACGCAACCCTCAGGTCGGACCCGGTTCACGAAGTCCTGAAACGCTTCGACGACGGCTTGGAAAGTGCCGTAGTAGTCGAGGTGGTCCGCTTCGATGCACGTGATGGCCGCAATCTCGGGATCGTACGCTAGGAAGCGTCGGTCGAACTCGTCGGCTTCGGCCACGAGATATTCGCCACTGCCCAACTGCCCGAATACGCCGTAGTCGACGAGTTCCGCCCCAATGTGGAAGCTAGGCCTTAGGCGGCCAATTTGCAGCAGGTGGGCCACAAGGGCGCTGGTGGTGCTCTTGCCGTGGGTTCCGGCGATGGCAATACCCCGTCTTGTCCGCATGAGGCTGGCCAGTGCCGCCGAATGCTTGACGACCGGAATACCCCTGGAGCGGGCAGCCATCGCTTCAGCGTTCTCTTCGTCGATCGCGGACGACGCCACTACTATGTCCGGGGACCCAAGGCGTTCTCCATCGTGCCCAATCCAGATGTCGGCTCCCAGGCCGCGCAGCACCTGAAGCTGGGCGCTGTCCACCAGGTCGGAGCCCGTTACGGCGATTCCTTTCTGAAGCAGGATCGTGGCGAGCGGAGTCATCGCGGCTCCACCAATACCGATCAAGTGGGCGAGCCGCACCCGATCCAAGTCTATGGCCGCCGACGCCGGCGTCCACCTAGCCATCCGGTAACCTTTGGGCCCGGCGCGAGACACTCAGGAGGATGCCGGCTGCCGAAAGGTTGACTACCATGGCGGAGCCCCCGTAGCTGATGAATGGCAGCGGTTCCCCAGTGAAGGGGATGGTATTGCTGATGACGGCCATGTTCAGTAGCGCCTGCCAGACAATCATCGACGTGATCCCTGCTGCCAGGAGCCGTCCGAGAGGATCGGGCGCCGAAAAGGCGATGGCGAGTCCCCGCCAGGCGATAAACAGGAACAAGGCCAGCACCAGGGACGTCCCGACAAAGCCGATTTCCTCTCCGACGATCGCAAAGATGCTGTCTGTGTGGGCGTTGGGGACGTAGTAGTATTTTTGGCGGCCCGCCCCGAGGCCGAGGCCGGTGAGGCCTCCAGAACCCAAGGCTAGCAACGTCTGCGTAGTCTGCCAGCCGATGCCCTCGGCGTAGAGCCACGGGTCCATGAACGCTTCGACGCGCTGCGACCAGTAGCCTCCGCCAGCAGCTGAGTGAGCGAGCCCCATGAGGACGGCAATACCGCCGGCGCCGACAAGCGCAGCGCTCAGAGTATGGACCAGACTGACACCGGCGACGAAGAAAGTGGACGCGGCCGTAGCGGTCAGCACAGTTGCGGTACCCAGGTTGGGCTCCAGCAGCACAAGGCCGGCTGTGAGTAGGAGGATCAAGGAAAAAGGAATGATCCCGCCCCTTAGGTCATTCACGGTGTCACCGACCTTGGCGAGCCAGCTAGCGAGGTAGATGACCAGGGCGACCTTGGTTACCTCGCTGGGTTGGAAAGAAAGCGGGCCGAGGTTCAGCCAGCGGGCCGAACCGTAGGTGACCTGACCGAGTCCCGGGATGAGCACCAGGGCGAGGAGGGCGAGGCTACCCAGATAGATGACCACGGCAAAACGTGGCAGAATTCGGTAGTCAATGCTGGCGCCTACGGCGAGTGCCACGAGGCCGATAGCGATCCAGAAAAGGTGCCGAGTGAGGAAGTAGGTGCCGTCTCCGAACTGGTTGTGCGCGACGACAAAGGATGCGCTGAACACCATCTCAACGCCAATCGCGACCAGCACGAGGATCGCGAGCAGCAGTCCGAGGTCGATCCGTCTGAGCTCAGCCAGCAATGGAGTCATCTTTCTGGAGTTCGCGAACGGCGGTCCGGAAGGCTTCGCCACGCGCTTCGTAGTCTCGAAACTCATCGAAGCTGGTGCACCCGGGAGAGAGCAGCACGACGTCCCCTCTCCGAGCTAGACGGCGCGCCATGGGGACGACTTGCGCGAAGGACCCGGCGGATTCGACTGGGCATCTCGCCGCGGCTGCCTTCAGGGCGGCCCGGATTTGGCCGGAGGCCTCACCTACGAGAACGACGGCCCTCACCCGTTCGCCGATGGCGCGTGCCCAATCCTCCATTGGCAGGTGCTTGTCGCGGCCGCCTGCGATCAGCACGATGGGCTCCTCGAAGGACGCCAGGGCAGCCATCGAGCGCTCCGGCGACGTGGCGATGGAGTCATTGACGTAGGTCACGCCCTCCACTTCGGCGACGATCTCGATGCGGTGGGGGACAGGACGAAAGCTCCGAACGACTTCCGCGATGCTGGCGACCGGGCAGCCTACGCTGAGCGCGGCGGCGCTAGCCGCGAGGACGTTGGCGACGTTGTGCAGCCCCCTAAGCGGAATCTGAGTGGTGGTGAGGAAGGGTCCGGGAGCGTCTATGTGGGTTCCACCGAGGGCAGGGATCCTCCCCCCTGCCACCAACTGATTTCCTTCGAGCCAGGTCCCGTCCACCGGACCCTGGAGGCTGAAGAACACGGCACGTCCGTGCCCGGGCAACGTGCAAACTATGGGATCGTCCGCGTTGAGCACGGCGACATCGTCCTCGCGCTGGAAGCGGATCAGGTTTCCCTTTGCCTGGATGTACTCTTCCATGTCCACGTGGCGATCCAGATGATTTGGAGTGATGTTGAGGACCGCGCCAACCCGCGGCGATTGGGTCATATCCTCTAGCTGAAAACTGCTCAGCTCCAAGACGGACCAGGTGGATGGGGTCGCCGATTCCATTTGTGCCAGCATGGGTGTGCCGATGTTCCCCCCCACGAGTGTGGGTAGGCCGGCGGCGCGGAGCATTCGACCGATCAAAGTTGTAGTGGTCGTCTTGCCGCTGCTGCCTGTTACAGCGAGGACGGGACCCGGACACAACTCGAAATAGAGCCGCGTGGCGCTTGAGACCGGAATCCCAGCCGCGGCGGGCTCCGCTACGACAGGCGCGGACCGAGCTACGCCCGGGCTCACGAGGATTTCATCGCAATTCATGAGGTCGCTGCCCAGTTGGTTACCCAGCAGGTACCGGACGGGGAGATCGCGCAGGCTGTCCAGGGTCAAAGCCAGCGTTGGGGCGTTGGCAGAGTCGCTGACCGTTATCTGCGCACCGTGGCCGCACAAGAATCGAACCAGATCGAGTCCTTCACGGCCGAGACCGACGATGCCAATCGTCCGCCCGCGAAAGCCGCGCAGCCGTTCCTTTGCCGATTCGGTGAGGTTGCCGTCCATCAGCTAGACCAATGCCAGCGCGACGCCGACCATTGCCGCAAACATGCTCACCAGCCAGAAGCGTTGCGCGATGTGTGTCTCCGACCAGCCTAGCATCTCGAAATGGTGGTGGAGCGGCGACATGCGAAACAGGCGGCGTCCGCCAGTCAGCTTGAAGTAGCCGACCTGCATCATGACCGAGATTGTCTCGGCGACAAACACGCAACCGATGAGCGGTAGGAGCAGGAGGTGCCCGGTCATCAAAGCCACGGTTGCGAGAGCGGCGCCGATAGCTAGCGAGCCGGTGTCGCCCATGAGCAACTGGGCGGGATGGGCATTGAACCACAAGAATGCCAGGAGCGCGCCGACGACAGTAAAGCAGAAGGTGACCAAAGGGGCCTGGCCTTGGAGATGGGCGATGATTCCATAGGCGACGAAAGCCACAGCGGCGCAAACACCCGCGAGGCTATCGAGGCCGTCGGTGAGGTTCACTGCGTTGGCTGTGGCCACGATGGCGAAGGCTGCCAGCGGCACGTAGAAGATGCCGAGGTGCCAGCGCTCGAGGCTGGTGGGAATGAAGAGGTAGTCGAGGCCGAGCGCCAGGTAGGTGGCTGTCGCAACAACGAGTGCAATGACCAAGAGTACAGCGAACTTGAGGCGGGCGCTCAGGCCCTCGCCGGACTCTCGCACCAATGGCAGCAGATCGTCAATAGCGCCGAGCAGGCCGGTCGCAGCGGTGGCCAGCAGGGGCACAACGATGGATCGACTGTTGACGATGTTGAAAATGGCGGTTGCCGCGAATGCCGAGCCCCATATCAGGATGCCCCCCATCGTCAGCGTCCCCACCTTGACCTGGTGGGTGTCGGGTAGCTCGGCTCGGATCTGCTTGCCGACCCCCAGCTGTCCCAGCAGTATCAGGAGCGGGTATCCTGCAATGAGGGCGCAGGCGAACGTCACTCCCCCGACGAACAGAGCGTATGACACCGGGTCCGTCAGGCCAATTCAGGCAGCCGCTGGAGTGCGGAGACGACAGTCTCCAGCTGCATGGCGTGCGAACCCTTAACCAGAACGCAGTCTCCCGGGCGCAAAGCCCGCCGCAGCCGCTCGATTACCTGGCTACACTCGTCGAAGTACTCAACCTCGGTTTCCGGCAAGCCATGGCTGACGGCCTCTTCGCCGATGAGGCGGGCTCGGCGTCCCACGACGAGGAGCCAGCTGGCAACTGATACTGCGCGGCGGCCAACGGTTCGATGGCCCTCTTCCTCGTACGCACCGAGTTCCAGCATGTCGCCCAGGACCGCAACACGTCGGCCGTCAAACTGCTGGAGGAAGTCCAGGGCTGCGATAGTGGAAGCGGGGCTTGCGTTGTATGCATCGTCAATGATGGTGATCCCCCTCTGGGCCGGAATCACTGAGAGCCGCGGTCCCGGAGCTACCAAGGCCAGGCCATCCACCGCTTCATCGAAGTCGAAGCCGAACTGCATGGCACAAGCGATTGCAGCCATCGCCGGGTAAATCGAATGGCTTCCCCGTAGCTGGAGTTGAGCCCGTCGGCGTCGGCCCTCGTACTCAAACTCGCATTCGGTGCCGCCAGGGCCAAGGCCACGCACGTTAGCCGCGCGAAGGTCGGCGGCGGGCGAGGTGCCAATGAGGATGGTGTGTCCCTGGCACCAGCCGGTCATTACGCACACCCTTTCGTCGTCCGCGTTCAGGATGGCGAGCCCCTGTGGGGGAAGCGCCTCAACCAGTTCGCGCTTGGCTTGTGCAATACGCTCGATTGTCCCGAGGCGCTCGAGATGGCTGGGCAGGACGTTGGTGACCACTCCGATTTCGGGTCGGGCCATGCGCGCGAGGTCACGTATCTCGCCGAGGTCGTGCATGGCCATTTCGAGCACCGCAACATCATGCATCACATCAAGATCCATGAGGGAGATTGCGAGACCGAGGTCCGTGTTGAGATTCGCCTCACTGCGCAGCACGCCAAGGCGCTGCATGAGGAGTGCGCTGATGACCTCTTTGGTCGTGGTCTTGCCGACGCTTCCAGTGACACCGACAACTGCCGCTCGCTGCTGCTGCCGCCAGGCGCGGGCCAGCGAGGTCAACGCATCACCCGCGTGGGGCACTAGAACGATTGGACGCCCGTCCCAGCCGGAGGCGGACCAGGCGACGCCCTCCGGAAGTTGCTCTACCATGGCGGCGGCCGCGCCCCGCCGAAACGCTTCTTCGACGAACCGGTGCCCGTCTTCGCGCTCGCCACGGAAGGCGACGAACAGTTGACCGGGTTTCACTGTCCGAGAGTCGATGCTGACTCCCGAGAGACCTGCGGCCTGCGCACCTCCGGTGAGACGCCCCCCGGTCGCATGGAGGACGTCATCTAGAGTGAACAAGCCGCCTCCTCCCGCTCATCTGCTGTCCTGGACTCACCCCTGCGCTCTAGTTGCGGCTAGGAGGAACCCGTTCGTAAGTGAAAATGTCATGGAACATGGCGCTCAGGGCCGGAGCTGCGGCCAGCCCGCCCCAAGTGGTTTCCGGTTGGTCGACGCGGACCAGGACCGCGAAACGCGGGCTTGGCATGGGGCCCAGGCCGACGAACGACGCATAGGTTTTCCCCGAATTGTAGCCACCTGGCCCCGCGATATCGGCCGTACCGCTCTTGCCGGCGATGCTGTAGCCCGCGATCCAGTTAGTCCGCAGCGCGGGTTGGTTCCACACCGATGTCATGAGGTCCAGCATCGTCGCGGCTGTGTCTTCGGAGACGACGCTCTGAACCGGCTCGGGTGGCACAGTGCGATTTCCCGTCGCGCTCCGGATCTCGCGAACGAGCTGGGGTCGCATCCGCACGCCCCCGTTTCCAAAGGCGGCCACTGCGGAGAGGACCTGCAGGGGCGTGGCGGCAATCGACTGACCGTATGCATTGGTAGCGAGGTCGAGGCGGGTCCAGTCTGGATCTCGGGGCGTTCGGTAAGAGCCGCTTGCCTCACCGTTTAGGAGTATGCCGGTCGGGCGGCCAAAGCCGAATGCTTCTAGGTATTGATAAAGACGATCGGACCCGACCTGCGCGGCGATCCACTGTGCGCCGGTGTTCAGGGAGTACTGGAGAATCTGCTGCACGCTAACCGTACCGTACCCTCGCCCGTCCCAGTTCCGGATCGGGATGCCGTCGACGAGTGCGGTTCCACTATCGAAATAGCGGGTCTCAGGACCGACTGTTTGGGTGTCGATGCCGGCCGCTACCGTCATGAGTTTGAGAACTGAACCGGGCTCATAGGTGTCGGTGACGGGCAGCGGTTTGTAGAGATAATCGCGGCCGGACTCGATCCTCAAGTCGGGCGACAGGCTGAAGGTTGGCTGCGATGCCATCGCTAGAAGCGCTCCCGTTGCGGGCTCCATTATCAGGATCACGCCACCTTCCCCCTTGTTCTGCCGGATGGCGTCAGCAAGGATTCGTTCTGCCGAGCGCTGGAGCTGCCGGTCGATGGTCAGGACCAGGTCCGAGCCCCTGGTCGCGGGAACGAGCTGTTTTCGTCCGAGGGCGATCTCGCCCCCCTCTGTGTCGCGTTCCGATACTAGGAGGCCGGGCTTGCCTGCCAATTCTTCATCCATCGTGAGCTCTATGCCGCTGAGCCCCCTGGCGTCCCGCCCAACGAAGCCCAGGATCTGGGGCGCGATGCTACCCTCGGGATACTCGCGGACCTGTGCCGGACGGAGATCGACCCCGGGTAGACGAGCCGCTTCGATCTGGCTCACAAGTGCAAAGGGAACGCGCTCGGCCAACGGTTTCCATTCGCGACCTGCTTCCCGAATTCGATTCAACACCTGGTCCGTCGCGAGTCCGAGAATCGTCGCAAGGCGGCTTGCGACCACCGGCTTTTCCGTCTCCCTAATCTGCGACCCGAGCACGTAGACCGAGTGGTACGTAACGGTCACAGCCATCGGCCGGCCATTCGTGTCCAGCAGTGCCCCGCGCTCGGGAATGATCGGCCGCCGCTGCTGTCGGGTCTCGGTCGCCATCTCGGTGAGCTGTGTCTGGTCGGCGACCTGGTACCAGAAGAGATGCTGTGCAATGAGCGACGCGCCGGCTGCCATGGCCAAACCCAGGACGACGAGCCGCCATTCCTCGCCGTTAGAGGCTCGAATCACTCGTCATTGCCGGGGAACCAGATGAAGGGGCCTCGGAGGCGAGCATCGGTAGCTACTGAGCGAGAGGGCGCTGGCGGTGCCGGTACGGATCGTGGCCAATCCGGACCGTCCGCCAGGTCCACCTTCAGGTAGATCGGCTCTTCCCCCCCGACCATCCCCAGGTGCGTGACAGACTTGTACTCCACCCAGCGCAGGGAACGCGCCTTAGCCAATTCGAGCTGAAGCTGGGCGTTACGCGCGGCCCAGATGTCCTGCTCGCGTTGCAGGTCTTGTACTTGGTAGGCACTGGTTGCCACGACGCTGAGCTGGAACACGTAGAAGTTCAGGACTGCTGTGATGAAGATGAGAGCGCCGCCGATGGAGAGGACTAGCCGCTCGGACGGTGGCGCAAACCGAGGCATGGACCGAGTGGCGACCCGTCCCCGGAGCCGGGGATAGGGGAGGGCAATTCCGGCCACTAGACGCGCTCCGCCACGCGGAGCCGTGCACTGCGGCTTCGGGGGTTGGCCATTCTCTCTTCGGGGGGGGCCATGACCGGATGCCTCGTAATGATCCGAATCTCCGCTGGCGGAGTGGGCGGTGGCACGGGGAGACGCGACTCAACCGGCCGTCCTGACAGGCTCGCGAAGAACGCCTTGACCATTCGGTCTTCCAGCGAATGGAAGGAAATTACTGCCAGCCGCGCCCCACGTCGGAGCAAGCGGACTGCTTGCGGCAATGCTTCGCGGAGTGCGTTCAGCTCATCATTGACCGCAATCCGGAGCGCTTGGAACGTCCGGGTAGCTGGATGAATCCGCCCGCGTCGTCCGGTGACACTGGCGACCACATCGGCCAGTTGGGTCGTGGTGGCAATGGGGCGGTGGCGTCTTTGGGCAACGATTGCCTCCGCGATCCGTCGCGCGCGCGGTTCTTCGCCGAAGGCTCGCAGCGTGCGTTCGATCTCCGCGGCGTCGGCAGTCGCGACGAAGTCAGCAGCGCGTTGGCCTCGAGTTTGGTCGTATCGCATGTCCAGTGGGCCCTCTTGGGAAAAAGCAAATCCTCGTTCCCGATCGTCGAGCTGAATCGACGAGAGGCCCAGATCCATCACGACCCCGTCAACCTCAGTGAACCGGGTTTCTCGTGCCACGGATTCCAGGGACCGAAAATTGGCTTGGGCATAGATGACACGTTCGCCGAAGATAGCGAGCCGTTCCCGAGCTCGCCCGAGGGCAACCCCGTCAGTGTCGATGGCGAGCAGATGCCCGTTCGGCGCTGTCCGCCCCAGAATCGCGCTGCTGAGACCGGCTCCGTTCACGGTGCAGTCGATGAAGCGACCGCCTGGTGCGGGCTGCAGGAGTTCGAGGCACGGGGCGGCGAGGACAGGGATGTGCGTGGGGCTGGCGCTCACGGCTGTACGCCTAGGCTAAAGAGGTGCTCGGCTATCAACGAGCCTTCCGCTTCGGTACTTGTGCGCTCGGTCTCCCAGTTGGCTCGGCTCCAAATTTCGATTCGGTCGAGGACGCCCACGAGGACTGCGATATCGGAAAGACCGGCATACTGGCGCAGAAAGGCGGGAATCAGGATCCGGCCCAGGCGGTCCGGGGCAGCATCGGTAGCTCCGGACAGCAGTAGGCGCAGGAGGCGACGTGCATCCGCGTTCATAAGCGGGAACTGCCGCAGTTTTGCGGTGATCGAGCGCCACTCGTCCATTGGCCAGACGATGAGGCAATGTTCGATGCCCCGGGTCACCACCATGCCATCCGCAAGTCCAGAACGGAACTTCGCCGGGACCGCAATGCGGCCCCGGTCGTCCACTGCATGTTCGAACTCGCCCAGAAACACGTTCGTGGTCCCCACTTTATTCCATTTTGCCCCATAAGCACCCACATTTTACGGCTAGACGTGTTCCCGGGCAATTACTTTATTGGCGCGAGCCTACGCGAGCCTAGTTGATAGGCACGTAGAGGATCCGCCCGCAGCTGTGGCAGTGGACCAGTTCCGCGCCCATCCGGGCCCTCTGCTCGATAGCGGGCGTGAGCCCTACATGGCAGGACTGGCAAGTTCGCTGGAGGACACCAGCGACCGCAATTCCACCCTTCTGACGCCGGAGCGCGTCGTAGGTCGAGCGGGTAGGCGCGTCCACCTGGGAGGCCAGCGCGTCTCTACGTTCCTGCAGGCTGCTGACGGCGGCCTGCAGTTCTTCAGCACGCTCCGCGGCGTGGGTCTGCGCCTCGTTCCATGCTTTGGTCTGTTGGTCCAGGGCCGCCCGTAGGTTGGCCACGCGACGAGTGGACTCGTCTCGCTCCTCCAGGAGTTCGAGTAGGCGGGTCTCAGTTCGATCCAGTGCACGCTTTTCGAGGTTCACTTCATCCGAAAGCGAGCCGAGCTCTTTCGGATTCGTGACCGTTCCGCTGTACAGCTTCTTTTCGTCCGCCACCATTTTTGCCCGACGGCTATCGGCCTGGAGTTCGAGATCTCGCTCGGCGGTTTCCACCTGGTGAAGGGCCTCGCGGGCGCGGGCCAAGTCATGCGTCGGGGAATCCAGGCTCGACCGATCTCCCAGTTGGTGGCGGATCAGTTCCAAACTGCGTCTGGTGCCATCCAGCCGGGCGTCGACCTCCTGCAGGTCGTGGAGCAAATCCGCAAGTCTCATGGTGCCCGCCTCTCAGTTCAACCGCAAGAGCATGAAGGCTTCGGTGTGGGGCAGGCAATAGGGGCCCGGACGGCGAGCAGGGTTCCCCTCTCACGAGTCATCGCCACGCCGCTACTTCTGCCATACAGTCGTAGGCGCCTGCCCGTGAGCACGCGCAGCCCTCAGGTCCTGATAGAGGTCGAGAAGCTGAGTAGCCACGCGGCGCCAGCCAAAGTGCGTGGCTCGCTCCCTCGCCACCGTTCCGAACTGCTGTTGCAGCTTGGTCGGGCCGAGAAGCTCGGCAATTCGGCAGGCGTAGTCGTCGGGGTTCCGGCTGGGAATCAGGAATCCGTTCTCGCCATTCTGAACTGTCGCCAGTAATCCCCCAACCTTGGAGGCCACGACCGGGGTTCCGCAAGCCATCGATTCGAGAGCCACCAGCCCGAAAGACTCGTAGGTCGACGGGACGACTGTGACGTCTGCCGCCTGGTAGTACCGGGGGAGTTCGCGCTGATCGATGGCGCCGGCCCATCGGATCCGATCATTCAGGCCGAGCTCTCCGACGAGCCGTTGGAGGCGGTGAAGCTCCCGAATCTCCGGATCGTTGCGCTCTCCGCTTGGTCGTCCCCCCACGATCATCACCTGAAACGGTGGCATTTCGGCACGATCTACCAGGGCTCGCGCCGCGCGGAGGAGCACCTCGATGCCCTTGAGCTGTTGAATCCGGCCGACGAACAAAATCATGCGTTCTTCGCTCAGTCCTAGGGAGCCTCGAGCTGCGTCCGTGTCGCCAGGGTGGAAAAGGTCAAGGTCCACTCCGCAGGGAAGGATAGTGATCCGTTCCCGGTCTGCCTCGTAGTAGTCTTCAAGATGGCCCCGGTCCACGGTCGTTGAGGCGATGACCCGGTCCGCCGCCGCGACAGTCATCCTTTCGATGCCGGCCCGCACTGTGCTCTCACGTTCGTCATCGTTCGGAGAAACCTGGTTTTTCAGTTCAGCGAGCGTGTGAAACATGGCCACCATCGGAATGCGCCAGACACTTTTGAAATAGCCGGCGATTCGCCCCGAAAGCCAGTAGTGGCTGTGGATGACGTCGTATCCGGCGTTGTCACTCTGAATGAAGTCCCGCATGTTGCAGATGAATTCCGGCAGATGCGCGACGACACGATCCTTCGGCAAATAGCGGCCTGGACCGGCCGGCACGTGAATGACCCGCGCCCGCTCGGCCAAGGGGACGACGGCATCAACGTGCTCTCCCTGCTGCCGAGTGAAGACATCGACGTGCACGCCTAGGTCGCTGAGATGCCGGCTCACCTCTCGGATGTACACGTTCATGCCGCCGGTCTCCCAGGAGCCAAGTGGCGCCAGGGGACACGCGTGGACGCTGAGAGTTGCGATTCTCAGGTGCAAGTGGTCGTTCATTCGTGCGATTCCGCACCGCCGTGGTGGGGCATTGCGCTCTTTCCGGTGCCAAGTTCGAGGCTCCAGACGAACCGGTTCTGAGCTCCGAAATCGTACTTGTACGGCTCATCCCCGCGGAGGAAGTCGTACGTGGACCGTCCTCGCTCAATGGCGCCCTTGAGCTCCAGTGCGATCACGACGATCCCGGGGCTAATGGCCCGAAACTGCACATCGTAGCCCGAGTTGTAGAGCGCCACCGCGGAGCCGCGGTCGAAGGAAAGTACCGAGGCGATCTCCACATCGTTCAGGCTCAACATCGCCAAACGGACCCACCCACGTGCCGCAAGCGCGCCTATCGCGTCGGAGAAGAAAGCTTGAATGCGGGGCTCGAGGAACTGAGCTTTGCGCACGTCGCCACTTGAGCGATGGAGTTGGTAGAAGCGAGGTAATGCCACGCTGAGCCCGCCCGGATCGAGGAAGACCCGGAGGTTCAGCTCGCCGGAGCTTTCGGCGCGACGCATCTTCCGGCGCAGCTCATGTCTGTCGGTTCTGCTCAGACTCGATAGGTAGCCCTCCCAAGTGTCCGGGAGGACAACCGCGGGACAGGGCTCCACCTTTCTGGCCTCGGCGAACTCGCGCCCCGGAGCGCCGACGTTCTGAAGCAAGACGCTTTCTTCGGGGATCGGCTCGAGCATCACCGCCACCTTTTCGCCGGCCTCCCGGAGACAGTCCAGCAGTGCGTCCGCCGCTTGACCTTGATGCTGCGGCGTAGCCAGCAGGTCTGCGTAGTCCGTCGTCTCTGTACTGCCGATGAACCGGACGGTAGGTGTGCCGCTGAGATCGACCATGAGCGGCGCAATCCCGAGAATCTCATCGCCTTCGCCCAGGGTTACGATGTGCGGCTGTCGATCCAGCTGGAAGTGCGCCCACCAGGTGGAAGTCCATTCCCAGCTCAAGAAAACGGGCGCATCGGGGCAGGCGTCGAAGAGGGCCTTCCATGGCGCTTCCAGTTGTGCGAAAGCGTCTGTCTGGTCCCAGATCGTGAGGTTCACAGCAACTCCATGGAGGTTGTGCTTCGAGGCAGTCCAAGAGGAACGTGTCCCGAAGGGACGACCTGATCCCTTCCCCAAAAGGTGAGGGGACGTCAAGTCGATCGGGAACGCCGATCAGGGTAGGCCCGGAGGGAGTCGAACCTTCCACATGTCGCTTATAAGGCGACCGCTCTGCCGCTGAGCTACGGGCCCGCAGGCGAAGTATATTATGATCAGGCACCAGTAATGGACATCCCCTTACGCCTGCTCATAGTCTTCGCGCTTCTCGCGGCGAACGGATTCTTCGTCGCAGCTGAGTTCGCACTGGTAACCGCCCGGAAGACGCGGCTGGAAGCGCTCTCTGCCCAGGGCAATCGGAGCGCGCGCGCCGTGCTGAAGGCACTCGAAGATCCCAACCGCTTCATCTCCGCTTGTCAGCTCGGCATCACGATGGCCAGCCTCGCGCTGGGGTGGGTTGGGGAGGAGGCCGTCGCGAGCCTCCTCGAAGCACCGCTGGCCGCGATCTTGCCCCTTGAGGTGGTTGGCTTGACTGCCCACGGGCTCGCAATCGCGGTAGCTTTCGCGATCATTACCTTCCTGCACATCAGCCTGGGTGAGCAATTGCCCAAGATGATTGCGCTCCAGCGCGGCGAAGAGACCGCACTCTTGACGGTCCGGCCTACGAATCTCGTCGGTCTGGCTTTTCGTCCGTTCATCGCGCTGCTCTATGGATTCATCGATGTGCTTTTGAGGCTCATGGGGCTGCGCTGGGAAGCGGAGCACCATCAGGCGTATTCGGTTGAGGATCTGAAAGCCCTCATTCGCTCCAGCCGAGGTGGGAACGGCTCAGCGGACGACACCGAAAACATGGCTGAGCGCGCGCTCGACTTCTCGGGGCTGCACGCCCGCCAGGTGATGGTTCCCCGCACCGAGATGGTCGCGGTCCCCGCCGGTGTGAGTCTCAGCCGTCTCGGAGAGCTCATGGGCCGCCACGAGCATTCCCGATATCCAGTTTACGAAAGCAATCCCGACAACATCATTGGAGTCATTTCTGCCAAGCATCTAGTCGCCATGCTATCCGTCCCGAGATCCGAGAACGCGACCTTCGACGTACGACTGCATATGAGCCCGCCTCTCTTCATCCCCGAGACGATGCCCGCATACCGGGTGCTTGCTGAACTGAAGCAACAGCGAACTCATCTGGCCATCGTCGTGGACGAGTATGGCGCTACTGCGGGCATCGTGAGCCTGCGCGACCTGCTCGACCGTATCGCCGGAGAACTGAGGGACGAGGCGGAGGCCGAGCCTCCCGAGGTCCAGTGGCTTGCCGATGGCTCCGCGCTTGTCGACGGACTCGCGTTGCTCTCCGATGTCGAGGAGCAATTTCATATGACGTTGAGCGATAGTGACTATGACACGCTGGGCGGGTTCGTTTTTGGGCGGCTAGGTCGGCGTCCGTCGGTTGGGGACGCTGTTGAGGTGGCCGGCCATCGGCTCGCCATCGAAGAAATCGACGGACTCAGGGTAGCGCGCGTGCGGGTCAGCCAACTGAACGGTTTGGCCGAGGAACAGACTCGGGGGACGGCACCAGAAGCCGCGGAAAGAGATGCCGGTGGCAAGTAGCCTTTGCTATGATCGCGCGAACATTCGAGCCGTTCGGTCCGAGCTCAGTCCTATGGGGGAGTTGCAATGAATCTCCGACATCTCGAGGTCTTCTGCACCGTCGTCCAATGTGAGAGTTTCAGCGGAGCGGCTGAGCGGCTTTTCATGACGCAGCCCGCCGTCAGCATGCAGGTGCAAACCGTCGAACGACACTTTGGTATCCAATTGTTGGAGCGGCGCAGCCGGCGCGTAGTCCCGACGCCAGCGGGAACCGTGGTTTACCGCTGGGCGAGCGGGGTGCTGGCCTCTGCGCTGGAAACCAAGAAGATGGTTGACGAGTTGGCGCGCGCTGAGACCGGACGGATCATTCTGGGGACGACCATGGCTTTGGGAAGCCACGTGCTCCCGCCGATCATTCACCGGTTCAAGCGCGACCATCCGGGCGCCGAGATCGTGGTTCGCCTCGCGAATCTTCACGAACTCAGCGAGGAGGCGCTCGCCGGTGCTATCGATGTCGGCGTGCACATCGCCGGAGAGGTGCCCGCCGGGCTCGAGGTAGAGACCGTGGGTACCGAGCGGCTGGTCTTTGTTTGTGCGCCAAACCACAAGTTGGCGCACTGCTCGGTCGTGACTGCGGAAGACCTCAGCAAAGAGTCCTTCGTCCTCCCGCCAGAAGGCTTCAGTTTCCGGCGAGTAACGGATCAAGTCCTCGCCGAGCAAGGTATCACGGACGTGCGCGTACTCATGGAGGTCGGCTTCATCGAAAGCATCAAGTCGGCTCTGGAGCACGGGGGCGTCGCAGTGTTGGCGCATAGCGCCGTGGCTGCCGAGTTCGAGCGCCGGTATCTTTGTGAAATTCCAGCCCCGAAGGGCCGGCCGAAGGTCAATCTGGTGCTGGTCCGTCGCCCCCATCGTGACAGCTCGCCGATGCTGGAAACCTTCGTGGACGAGCTGCGTCAGGGTCTGCAAGAGCACTCCCGCCGTACCGAGGTGCTGGCTGGCGGCCGGACTCGTGAGCTGCTTGCCGCCGGCGCTGCCACCCTGGCATAGACTCTCCAAGACTCAGCAGCCTCGCTGAGCCGAGATCGATCTAGCCTTGACCGATTCCGTGGGGCGATGGACCGTGCCTTCCGGTTGGACACTGCGCTACTCGCAGGTTACGACGAGTACGAACGACGACGCGAGGGCGGCTGCGCGCAAAGGAAGCCCAACGCGGACCGTCTTCCTCAGCGAAGCGCAGACCGCGGGCCGAGGACGGCTGGGGCGCAACTGGGTTGCACCGATGGGCACAAGTTTGCTCTTTTCGCTGGTATTGCGTGAGCCGTTTGAGCCCCTCGATCTCACCCGCATGGCCGCAGTTTCCGTTGCGCAGGCCATAGCCTATGAAACGGGCCTCGAGGCACAAGTCAAGTGGCCCAACGACGTCATGCTCGGCGCCCGCAAGGTGTCCGGAATCTTGACCGAGAGCCTGGCAGGCGGCGGCGAGGCATCGACGATCGTGGGCATCGGGATCAATGTCAACCTCGACTTGGCGGCCCCCGGTCTCCCGGCGACGGCCACGTCGCTGTCAGCCGAGCTGGGGCGCACCTGCTCCAGAGCAAGCCTTCTCGCCTTGGTCTTGGATTTCCTGGGCCGGTATCTAGCGCTCGACCCGGCAGTGGCGCGGCAGAACGCTTTCGATCTGTGGCGGAAACTGCTGTGGCGTCGGCATCAGGTCGTGCAGCTCGCCGACTCGCGTGGCGTGGTCGAGGGTGTCATCGAGGACGTTACTCCGTCTGGCACATTGGTGCTTCAAATGGCGGACGGAGGGCAGCGAGAAGTGGCGATTGGCGAGCTACTGTTGGAGTGAGCTAGGCCGAATTGTCGCGATGTGACGCGGCTGCCGCGTGCGCCTGGAGTGTCGTCCGAACCTCGGCGACCGCCTCGGCGACGGTCGAAGGATCGGGTAACGGTGTGCTCGAATCTGCGTATCTCGCCAACGTGTAGGCACCGGTAATCGTTGCCACCGCCGGGCGAGTGGCGGGAAGCGAGCGGGTAACGCTGGCCTGAAATTCGCTGGCCGTTTCCGCTGCGGCGCGCGGGAAGCTCGCTCGGGCCATCAGCGCCTGGAACGCACGGTAGTGGCGCCGGATCTCGGCTGCACGTCCGGCCAGCCCGTCCGCGGGTCCAAATCCGGGCAGCCAGCCCAGCGCGGACCGGACCCCCTCGGCAGCTAGCCCGCGTGTGGATCGGCGGCGTTCTCGGATGCTGTCCAGAGCGCGCCGTTCGCCGCGCTCCACGAGACGAGACATGACGTGCGCTGCGAACAGTATGAGAAGCGCGATGATGAAAGCCGCCGCTGCCAGCGTCATGATCTCAGGAACCCCGTATGGTCCGTCGGTGTTGAACCTGGGCCGGGCCGCTTCCGCTTCGCGCTGGGAGCGTTCCACGACGTCCGGATCTCCGGTGAACAAGTAGCGAAGCCACAAGAAGAAGTAGGTGACATACTCGGCGAGATAGCCAATTCCCAGCAGTATCCCGTTGGTTACCGGCGTGGCGATGCTTCCAGCCTGGCCGAGCGCGCGTCCGACGTCCTGCGGAATTCCCGACGACAGAACGCCCGTGAAGACCGCAGTCACCAAGAGCATCGCGACTGCGGCCGCAGCTGCTAGCCCAAACCAATGTGCCTTGCGCACCTGGTGAGACTCCGTGTCGGCCAACTGCACGAGGAGAAGCGCAACGAGGGCGGAAAAGAAGGAGGCGCCGACAACTTCCAGCCCGAACTCTTGGACGCTGTTCGTCAGCGGCAGCAGCAGCAGGATGTTTGCCAGGAGAAAGACCGAGATGGAGATATGGCTCATGACCTGTCCACGGTTCACTTGAGCGGACAAAAAGAGGCCTCGGGCCCAGAGGTAGCCGACGAGTATCCCCAGGGCCGTGGCGCTTCCCCGGTAGTCCGGATCCCGCTGGCCGAGTACGAATTGCACAGGCACTTGAAGTCCGGCATGGACCGTGGCCGCCAGGACAGCGAGTCCGAGGCCACCCCACACCAAAGCACTACGGCGCACTGCGGCGGAAATCTTTGAAGTGGCGAGCAAGCGGGACGTGAGCCAGCTCGAGAACGGAAGGGCGAGGAGGAATAGGAGCGATGGTGCAATCTGGCCGTCCACTTCGGAAAGTGTTGTTGCGAGCAGCCACACCCAGAGTCCTTCAAGCGCGCTGCAGGCCAGCACCACGAGAATGAGCGCGATGACTCGTGTCACGTGAGGGCCTCGAGAGTAACCGGATCGGAAGTAGCGCCGGAAACCGCCTCAAACTCGACCTTCGGAAGGTACACCGTTGGTATGTCTCGGGGCAGATTTGGCGGGAGGCGATCCCCGAGAAAGAAGACCTCCACCGAGTGGCCGCGCTCCGCGAGAGCCGCGATCTGGTCGGCGCTCTCCTCATCGAGATAGGCTGCCACCACGATGAGGCTAGCGCCGTAGGGGAAGTTGGCTGCCACTCGCCGCAAGAATGCTCCGAACGTTAGCGTGGGGAGGGCTGACAGCCGTGCGAGCATTGCCAGCGCTTCGGCGGCCTGAGATGGTTGCTGGCTGGGAGGCAGATACGCTTGAAACTGTTCAATGCTGCCACCGCTGGCGTTCGCAGCTAATCCGACCGCGCAGTGCTGATCGAGAAGGTTGCGCACCAGGGCGGCCGCTACGCCAATGCAGGCTTCCAGATGCGCTTGATCGTAACCCTGCCAGGTGTAGGGGAGCGTCTGCATGTTCACAGCTACGACGAGGTTGGTGAGCGTTGTAGGTGTGAACACCCGCGTCTGTAGCTTCTGTCGGCGTGCGGTCGCCTTCCAGTCGACCCAGCGGCGCGGGTCCCCCGGTCGGTAGTCCCGGATGCCGGCGAACCAAGAAGGGTCCTCTAGGACGGGCGGCCGGGCCTTGATCGGTCCAAAAGGAAACCGCGACTGAATCGCCGTCCAGTCAAGTACGGCGACGCGGGGATAGACGATGAGCGAACGGGTTTCCGGGATGTGCATGCGGACCGGAAAAATGCCGAGCGGGTCTCCGGTGCTGAGGTCGGTAGGTCCGATCAAGTATTCGCCGCGCTGCCTGCACGTGAACCGCTGGCGCAGTACCAGCCGTTCGTGCCACCCCAGCGAAATCGTCCGTCGCCGCTGCCAGCCGGCTTCCAATGGGACGTCCGGGTCGTAGACAGCAGTAAGCTGGTTCGGGAGGCGCTCCTCGAGCTCAGCCCATGGGAGGGGCAATCCCTTCCGGTTCGTGAGCTCGATGACGTAGTCTGTCTCCTCACCCGGAAAGATCCGCGCCGGCTCGAAAAAGTGGCGGTACGAGAGCCGATGCCTGGAGCGCCGTGACCAGAGGGCCGCGAGGAGCAACGCGCCGCCCAAAAGACCGCAGAACAAGATCAAAGCGGGCTGCGACCGGATGACGCCGATGAAGAGCAGGATTCCGAGGACGGCGAGAATCGCTTCCGTGGTGTTCTGGGGGTTTGCAGGTTCAGGTGGCGGGACACCATCCGTGTCCAGGGGCGATGTCATCGGGCCTAGCTCGGGGTGGGAAGCGGCTCGACTGGCGTCGGAGTGGTGTCGACGATCGAGGCCAGCACGTTTCGAGCGTCGGAGCCGCGCAGTCGCCCCTGGTGTCGCAAGATCAGGCGATGGGCAAAGACCGGTCCAACTAGCCGCTTCACGTCATCTGGCGTGACATAGGTTCGTTCGTGAAGCGCAGCCAAGGCCTGAGAGGCTCGGAAGAGAGCCAGGCTTGCGCGGGGGCTCGCACCCAGTTCGATAGCCTCGTGCTGACGGGTGGCTCGGGCCAGACTCACGATGTACTCCGCAACTGAATCGTCGACATACACCTTCCGTGCTTCACCGATGAGATCGAGGATCTGGTCCGCCGAGAAGACCGGCTGTACGTCGTCGAGCGGAAAGGCCGCTTCGAAGCGGCGCAAGACGGCGACCTCCTCTGCGTCCGATGGATACCCTATTGAGATGCGCAGCAAGAAGCGGTCGAGCTGGGCCTCCGGCAACGGAAAGGTCCCCTCGAGTTCGACCGGGTTCTGCGTGGCGAGGACTATGAAGGGACGGGGGAGGGCTGAGGTCTGTCCCTCCACAGTCACCTGGCGTTCTTCCATCGCCTCCAGCAAGCTCGATTGCGTTCGCGGCGTGGCCCGGTTGATCTCGTCGGCCAGAATGACGTTGGCGTGGATGGGGCCCGCCCGGAACTCGAACTCGCTGCTCTTCTGGTTGAAAAAGAAGATGCCGGTGACGTCGCTGGGCAGCAAGTCGGGCGTGAACTGGACGCGGCTGAAGCTACAGGAGAGGGACCGCGCGAGGGTCTTGGCCATCATCGTCTTGCCGAGGCCGGGCACGTCTTCGATAAGGACGTGACCTTCGCAGAGCAGAGCCACTGCCAGCAGTTCCACGACGTCCGACTTGCCAACGATGACTCGGCCTACCTCGTTCGATAGGCCACGCCCAAAGTTCGCCACAGGGCTTGGATCCACGCCCAGCTCTCCCTTAGTTTCGTCGTGACTTGTCGAGAAGTTGAATGCCCGCGACCCCGAGCAGCGGAACGAAGCGGACCTGGCCTAGGTCGCGTGCGTGCAGGCGAGTGTCAGCTCGCTCAAAGAGGATGAGGTGCTGTCTCTTGGGCGGGCCGATCGGAGCGACCAGGCGTCCCCCGTTTCGGAGCTGCTGCAACAGGGGTCGGGGCACCTCGGGGGCGCAAGCGGTTACAGAGATCGCATCATACGGGGCCGACTCCCGCCACCCCTGGCTGCCATCGCCCTGCAGGACCGTCACATTCCCGTAGTGGAGCTGGCGGAGTCTGGCTGAAGCTACCGACGCCAGTTCCGCCCGAAGCTCGATCGAAATCACCTGCGCAGCGAGCTCCGCAAGCACTGCCGCGCCATAGCCCGAGCCGGTCCCGACCTCAAGGACCGACTCCCGTCCCGTGAGCGCCAGGGCCTGGACCATCGCGGCCACCACGTAGGGTTGGGATATGGTCTGTCCCTCGCCGATGGGAAGAGCCACATTCTCGTAGGCGCGGTCGTGGAGAGCTTCAGAGACAAACTGGTCGCGGGGCACCCGGCCCAGGGCAGCCAGCACCCGCTCGTCGCTTATGCCATCGTTCCGGAGCTCAACGACCAGTTTCTCTCGGGAGCTAACGCCAGAGGAAGTCAACAAAACCCTCGACCAGGCTACGCATCGGCACTTTTTATGGCATTCTAGCCGCATGGCAGAAGTGCAACCGCCGAGATGCCTGGTGATGGTAGTGGCTCTGGCAGCAGTGGCGTGCTCTCGCGCCGTCTCTGGCGATGAACCCATGAGATTCGCGGTCCCGCCTGAAGCTGAAACCGTAGTCGGAGCCGCCCAGGGGGATCTGCAGGAGCGCGTCGGTGTGCCGGCCGTCTCCATCGAGGTGCGGTCCGTTGCGGCGACCGACTGGCCAGATGCGAGCCTGGGCTGTCCGGAGCCGGATCGCTTCTACTCACAAGTCGTCACTCCGGGCTATCGGATCATCCTGGTGATTGCTGGGCAGGAGTATCTGTATCACGCGAGCCTGAGCCGAGTGGTTTGGTGTCCTTCCGGCCGGGCGGGTCCGGCTTAGCCGGTAGGCAGTAGCCTTGCCGAGCCAGCGCACCGGCTGCCGGTGCGGAGCCGCTGACCTCAAATCGGCATTCGCTTTGATATACTAAACATAGTGGTTGAGTAGGCTATCGGTTCCGGAGGCGGTCCCAGCATTGATCACCCTCACGAATACTGCGGTAGAACAGGTGCGACGGCTCGTGGGAGAGCAAGGGCGAGATGATCTCGCTCTGCGCGTGTTCGTCTCGCCCGGCGGATGCTCAGGGATGAGCTACGGTATGGCCTTCGATGACACAGTTCAGGAAGGCGATCTCACGGTCGAGCAGGATGGCGTAAAGGTCTGGGTCGACGAGATGAGCGTGCTCTATCTGAAGGGCGCGGAGATAGATTTCGTCGACAAACTCATGGGCGGCGGTTTCACGATCAATAATCCGAATGCCGCCCGAAGCTGCGCATGCGGCTCATCCTTCGATACCGGCTCGGACAGCAATACCGCTCGTCCCTGTTCGTAGACAAAGGACGACCGGCTCGTCCTTCTTGTCGGGCCGCCCGGGCCCTAAGCTCCGAACGTGCTGGCTCGAGCCCGGTGGTCATGTATCTCGTGGTGGGAAGGCGGGCCAATGTTCCGCCATGACCCGCACGTGGGCGAGGACCCGAGGTCGGGCGGTTCGCCGTTTTTGGTAGAATTGCTGTGCCGTCCCTCCCCCATCCTACGCGTAGTGGGCGGAATGCCGTTGGGAAATCGAGATGCCGACCGAGGAGGTAGCCGTGGCGGTCGTAAATGACATGACCTTCAAGATGGGTGGGGAGGCCGGTCAGGGCGCTGATACGAGCGGCCACGGATTCGCCAAAGCTCTCACCCGAGCAGGCCTTGGGGTGTACGGGCTGCAGGACTACATGTCTCGAATCCGCGGCGGCCACAATTTCTTCCAAATCCGGGTCAGCGACCGCGACGTTCAAGCCACCTCCGATGCCGTTCACGTGCTCATGCCGCTGGATCTCGAAACTGTCCACGAGCACCTCAACGAAGTCGTCCCCGGTGGCGCGGTCATCATGGACTCCCGCCTGAAAGTCGACGATGGCCTGCTGACCTCTCGCGGGGTGAAGCCCGTCAGAATCCCGCTCACCGAGATTGCTCAGCGGGAGGGCGGGAACAAGATCATGATGAACACCGCCTCGCTGTCCGTGGCGGCTGGAATCAGCGGGCTCCCGTTCGAGTACATCGAGCAGGTGATCCTCGACAATTTTGGCAGCCGCAAGGGCTCGAAGATCGCCGACGCGAATATCGCCGTGGCGCGCGCCGCGTACGATGAAGGCGCTCGGGAATTCGGCCCTGATTTCGACTTCAAGCTCGAGCCGAGGCCCACCAAGCCGCGGATGCTGATCAACGGCAACCAGGCCATCGCTTTCGGCGCTGCCGTGGCCGGTTGCCGCTGGATCTCGATGTACCCGATGACTCCGGCCACCACCATCACCGAGTGGCTGGCGGCCCATCACAGGAAGCTAGGGATCGTGGTCAAGGAGTGCGAGGACGAGATCACTGCGGTCCTCATGGCCATCGGGGCTGCCCACGCGGGCGTGCGTGCCATGACCGCGACCTCTGGTGGCGGACTGTCGCTGATGGTCGAAGCGGTGGGTCTCTCCGCGATGACCGAGACCCCGCTGGTCGTGGTAGATGCGCAGCGTGCTGGCCCTTCGACCGGCCTCCCGACCCGTACCGAGCAGTCGGATCTCCAGTTCGTCATGCATCTGTCCCAGGGAGAGTTCCCGCGGGTGGTGCTCACGCCGGGTACTGTCGAGGAGTGCTTCCAGGCAGGCTGGCGAGCTTTCAACTTCGCTGAGAAATACCAAATTCCGGTCTTCATCCTCACGGACATGAATCAGTCCTCTGCGATACGCGCGATCGATCCCGATCGGCTCAGCCTGGACGAGGTCACCATCGATCGCGGCGAACTGTTGACGGACGTTGATCTCGACGCGATGACCGAGGAGTACCTGCGCCACAAGCTCACGCCCAGCGGCGTCTCGCCTCGGGCGTTGCCCGGACATCCCAAGGGGATTGTGCTGACCACCAGCGACGAACACTATGAGGACGGGCAGGCAGTCGAAGAGGCCGAAATGCGGGTGCTCCAGATGGAAAAGCGCATGAGAAAGCTCGACCTGGCCGCACAAGACATTCGCGCGCCTTTGGTCGAGGGCGCAGCGGATGCGGATTTGACGCTGGTTGCCTGGGGCTCAACCTACGGGCCAGTCCACGAGGCCCGGCTCCTGTTGGCGGCGGAGGGCCTCAAGGTCAATCATCTGCACTATCACGAAGTTTGGCCGTTCCCCACGGCCCGGACCGAGCAGATTCTGCGGAATTCCCGCCACATAGTGGACATCGAGAACAACTACACCGGCCAGCTCGCCCTCGTGATCAAGATGATGACCGGGATTGACATTGCCCATAGGGTCTTGAAGTACAGCGGTCGCCCTTTTACGGGCGACGAGATTGCGCGAAAGGTTCGCGAGGGGGTGCTGGCCCATGTCTGACCTCAAGCTCTTCAACATTGACGAGAAGCCAACCTGGTGTCCCGGGTGCGGCGACTTCGGCATCCTGGCCGCGATCAAGCAGGCCTTCTCCCAGCTGGATCTCCAACCCCACAACACGATGTTGGTTTCCGGCATCGGCTGTGGGAGCAAGCTGCCCTACTACATGAAAGCGAATGGCTTTGATGCTCTACACGGGCGGGCCTTGCCGGTAGCGACGGGCATCAAGCTGGCCAACCATGAGCTCAACGTTATGGCGATCAGTGGTGATGGCGACGGCTACGGCATCGGCGGCAACCATCTCATGCACGTGATGCGCCGGAACCCGAACCTGACCCACATTATTGAAAACAACCAGGTCTACGGACTGACAAAAGGCCAGTACTCGCCCACGAGCGACCGGGGCTACATCAGCAGCACCTCGCCCGAGGGCTCTATTGAGATCATGGTCAACCCGATGGCCGTGGCTCTCGCGGGTGGCGCCACATTCGTCGGCCGGGGGTTCGCCGGTGACCCGAAGCACCTGACTCAACTGATCATGAAAGCGATCCAGCACAAAGGCTACGCGCTCGTTGACGTGCTTCAGCCATGCGTGACCTACAACAAGATCAACACCTACGACTGGTACAAGGAACGGGTCTACAAAGTCGATGACGAGGAAGGCTTCGACTCAATCGACTTCGGCCAGGCTTGGGCGAAGGCTCGTGAGTGGGACGAGCGAATTCCTATCGGCGTGATCTATCAGGAAGACCGCCCGACCTACGAAGAGCAGGTCGAAGAGCTCCAGAAAGGGCCTCTAATGCGCTGGAGCCCCGAGCGCCCCCGCGATGTCCTCGAAGCGATCAAGCTAGAGTTCGTGTAGCGCCTGGCGCACACTCGCATCGAAAGCCCACGCAATACGTGCCATGTTGGCTACTGACCGGACCCTGACGTAGTTTCTCGGATTGATAGGGCGAATTCGTTGGGTGTGAGGTAGCCCAGCGAACTGGGGCCGAGCCCGATTGTAGTCGAGCCTCCAGGCCTCGACGATGCGGCGGGCGTGGGCCAGAGTGACGAACCAGTGCTGGTTCAGACACTCATCTCGGAACCTCCCGTTGAAAGATTCGATGAGCCCGTTCTGGACTGGCTTTCCCGGATCGATGAACCGCAGCTGGACGCCGTGCTCGTAGGCCCACTGGTCCAGGACTCGGCTCGTGAGTTCCGGCCCGTTGTCCATGACGATGGCCTGGGGAAGACCTCGCTGCATGGAAACATCCTCCAGGACCCCCACCACGCGGACTCCGGGTAGCGACGTGTCGACCTCGATGGCCGGGGATTCCCGCCATTCGTCGGCTGGAGTTGCCCCAAGTGGCTACCCTGGCGCGTTCAGCGCCTCTCCTGGTGGCTCCACCGGAAGTGGCTCGACCGAACC
>JACQOR010000092.1 GCA_016202435.1 Chloroflexota bacterium | reverse complement strand
GTCGACGTCCCGTAAGCTGAATGTCCTTAGGAAGGGAAGCTCCCAGCCGCCGAGCCTCGTCTCGCGTACGCCAGTTCCAGGGTCGGAAATCACGCGTGAGAACCCGGGGCGCCAAAGGTTGAGCGTCGCAGTCTGCATGCGGAAACCGAAGTCCAGCAGCTGTCTTCCTTCGGCCCTTATGTCCGGGCTGTTGAGAAGGACGACGATGAGCCGCTGGCCGTCCCGAGAGGCGGAAGCAGCGAAGGTACGGCCAGCATTGTCAGTGAAGCCCGTTTTCACGCCGTCGAGTCCTTCGTAGCTACCCAGCAGAGGATTGTTGTTGACGAACACATAGGGGGGCGGCCCCTGGACCACACGTCTCGGGGTATTGACAATCCGCGCCAGGGTCGGCTCGGCGAGGAGGGCTCGCGCAGTCTCGGCCACGTCACGCGCGGATGAGTAGTGGCCTTGGGCATCGAGCCCGTTTGCGTTGGCGAAACGAGTGTTGTGGAGGCCCATCGCGGTCGCGCGCTCGTTCATCCAACCGACAAAGCGCTCAATCGATCCACCTCCAACGGTCTCAGCGATGGCCAGCGCCGCATCGTTGCCAGACGACAGCAGAAGGCCATAGAGCATTTCCTCCAGAGGTAGCGTGTCCCCAGGACCGAGTCCAATGACCGACGGCTCAGTCAGGGAGCGCTCGGTCGTATGGATCGCGGCGTTGAGATCTGAGCGTTCGACGGCCACCAGGGCGGTCATGATCTTGGTAAGACTGGCCTGCGCCAATCGCGCATCGGCGCGAGTTGCAGCCAGAGCGTGCCCGGAGTCGGCATCTACCACGATGGATGCGGACGCTTGGACCGGCAGGGCCGGTGCCGTCGCAGCGAGAGTGTTCAACGCCTCAGCGGTGAGACTCGGCCCGAAGGGATCCAGGGAGGTAAGCGTAGGCGGCCCAAACCCCAGACAGACGAGCGCGAGCGCTGGCCTCAATAGGCGCAGGCGCGCTTCTCGGAACACTACGACAAATCCTCGACTGCGCTGACGAAATGCTCGAGCCGGACCAAATCTCCGGCGGTATTCTGTTCGATGGCGACGACGTCCACCCGCCACTCTGCGTCAGGGATACCGCTCTTGGCGAGGTAATCGGCCCCCAGGCGCGCCAGCCTCTCCTGCTTGAGTACGCCTACAGACTCCTCCGGAGCCATCTGACTGGATCGGCGCGTCCGGACTTCTACAAACACCAAGCAGCCGCCGTCCCTGGCCACAATGTCGATCTCTCCCAGGCCGCTACGCACGTTGCGGTCGACGATCGTGTAGCCGGCCCTCCGAAGGTGCTCCACGGCTCGATCTTCCCCCCACTGGCCCAGATCGCGTCGGGAGTGCACGACGGCTAGTTTGCGAGAGCCGCCACCGGCTTGAACGAGCGGCGGTGGTGGGGCGACGGGCCTCGCTCGCTGAGCGCAGCGCTGTGCGCCCTGCTTCCGTAGCCCTTGTGGCGAGCAAAGCCATAGCCCGGTGCACTTGCGTCCAGCGCTCGCATCAGCTGGTCGCGGGCCACCTTGGCAATAATCGAGGCTGCGGCGATGCTGAGACACCGCCGGTCGCCTTGGAGTACCGCGGCCTGAGGCAGCGTCTCAGACCAGAGCGAGAACCCATCGACGAGGAGAAAATCTGGAGAGCTACTCAGGCTGTGGACCGCCCGCCAGAACGCCAACTGGCCGGCAAAAGCCAGACCAGCGTTATCGATGACTTCGACCGGCACAATGCCCACGCCCACATCCACCGCCTGGCGGCGAATCACTTTCGCGGCCTCGACCCGCTCGTTGGCTTTCAGTAGCTTGGAGTCGGCAACGCAAGGGGTCAGTCCATCCAGCCGGCCGCGGTCTAAGACCACCGCGGCGGCGACCACGGGGCCCGCCCATGCGCCTCGCCCTGCCTCGTCCACCCCGGCCACCCTCAGGACACCACCGTTCCAGAGGATCTGCTCAATACCGAACGACGGTGCCTTGTCTGCCGCTATGACCACGGCCTCAGTCCGGAACGTCATTCCGAGCACCAGCGAGGAACCGGCTCAACACTTGGTTACGAATTCTTCCCCCCGTCGGTCGGAAGGAAGGGCTCTTTGGACCGACAAGAACGGCCGTCCTAGGAGCGGCCAGCCTGGGGACGGGGCGGACGCCGCTCCCGGATGCGCGCCGCCCGACCGGTCAATTTTCGGAGATAGTAGAGCTTCGCTCGCCGCACCACGCCGTGCCGCACGACCTCCACCCGGTCGATCCGCGGCGAAGCGAACAGGAACGTTCGCTCGACCCCAACATTGTGGGTAACCCGACGCACTGTGAAGGTGCCGTCCAACCGGTCCGGACGGTGAAGCGCGATAACGATGCCTTCGTAGGCCTGCACGCGTTCCTTGCCGCCCTCAATAACCCGCACGTAGACACGCACCGTGTCACCGACCTCGACCTGCGGTCCGCCTTCTCGGCCTCCATCGACGAGTTGTCTCAGATCTGTTGCCATGAACGTCTCCCTCTCGTGGCGGCCCGGCCTACGAAACGAACAGAGGAGCCAGCACCAGGGTGATCGTGCTGAGCAGCTTAACCAACACGTGCAGCGAAGGGCCAGCTGTGTCTTTGAACGGATCTCCGACGGTGTCACCCACGACACCGGCCTCGTGGGCAGAACTGCCCTTACCCAAAACAGCACCGGCGGCGTCCTTCAGCTCGCCGGCCTCAATGAACTTCTTGGCATTGTCCCAGGCGCCACCACCGTTGTTCAGGAAGGTAGCGAGCAACACTCCAGCGATCGTTCCGACCATGAGGAGGCCGGCCACCGATTCCCAGCCGGCATTGCCGTTCTGAGTCCCGAGAACCCGGAAGATGACACCTACCGCGACTGGCATCAGGACCGCCAGGAGACCTGGCGCGATCATCTGGCGGAGCGCGGCTTTCGCCGTAATATCGACGGTCCGGTGGTAGTCGGGCTTCGAGGTCCCGGCCATGATGCCCGGATCGTCCCGGAACTGGCGTCGGACCTCTTCGATGATGTCAGCCGCGGCGCTCCCAACCGCCCGAATGGCCAGCGAGCTGAAAAGGTACACCAGCATCGCCCCCAGCAGGGCCCCAACGAAGGTCTCCACATGCGACAAGTTGACCGGTAACGCCGTCCGCAGGACAGCATCAAGCTGCACCTGAGTCATGGCAGCGGCGTTCGCCCCAGGGGCGACAACTGCCAGGGTCCGCTCCGGACCCATGATCTCTTTCACGCGGTCGAGGTAGGCGCTGAAAAGAAGAAATGCCGCGAGCCCTGCCGAGGCGACCGCGTATCCCTTCGTGAGCGCCTTGGTCGTGTTCCCTACGGCATCCAGTTGGTCGGTGATCTCGCGTGCCTGCGCCGACGCCTGAGAGAACTCGGTGATACCGCCGGCGTTGTCAGTGATCGGACCGAACGTGTCCATTGCCAGGACGTAGGCGGCGGACATCAGCATCCCCATGGTGGCAACGGCGGTACCGTAGATGCCGCCTTCAGGAAGCCCCGAGGCGGCCCCCAGCGAGAAAGAGCCGACCAGCGCCACGCCGATGGTCACGGCGGTGGCCGCCGTGGTCTCAAAGCCGACAGCGGTTCCGGTGATGATGGTCGTCGCGGGCCCCGTGAGACTGGCCCTGGCGATCTCCTGGACCGGCCGCCAGGAGCCTGACGTGTAGTACTGCGTGATGTAGACGAACGCGATGCCTACGGCGATGCCGACGAGGCCGCAGGCGAAGAACCAGCCCCACGCGGGCCCCATCATCGCACTCGTGGTGAAGTAGAGCCCCGCAACCGACAGCACGGACAGCACATAGTAGCCGCCGTTGAGGGCCGCCATGGCGTCCTTGCCGGGGCGAGCAAAGAACGGAACAGATAGGAGTCCCACGATGGTGGCCATGATGCCGAAAGACCGGAGAACGAGCGGGAAGAAGATCCACTCGGCCTGTCCCGTAGCTGTGGCAATGACCACTCCCAAGATCATGGCGCCAATGTTCTCGGCGGACATTGATTCGAAGAGGTCGGCGCCGCGGCCGGCGCAGTCGCCGACGTTGTCGCCGACCAGGTCGGCGACAACGGCCGCATTGCGCGGGTCGTCTTCAGGGATGCCGGCTTCGATCTTCCCCACGAGGTCCGCGCCCACATCCGCGGCTTTCGTATAGATACCGCCACCCAACTGGGCGAAGAGAGCGACGAAGCTCGCTCCGAAACCATAGCCGACGATGAGGAATGGGGTCTCCTGGATGGAGTTCCCGAGCATCCCACTGTAAACGTAGAAAATACCCGCGACTCCAAGGAGGCTCATAGCGGTGACGAGGAATCCCGAAACTGCTCCCCCACGGAGCGCGACGGTAATGGCATCTTTCAGGGATCTCTGAGCTGCGGAGGCGGTCCGAAGGTTCGCGCGGACCGCGATGTACATGCCTATGTAGCCGGACACTGAAGAGCACAGGGCTCCCAGCAGGAAAGCGACGGCGGTAAGGACGCCCTCGTTCTGCCTGTGGGAGAAGTTCCCCACCAGCAGGCCGATTAGCACCGCCGTGATCAGGGCGAGAATCGCGATGGTGCGGTATTGCCGGCTCAAGAACGCATTCGCGCCCTCGACAATCATTGCGCCGACGTTGCGCATCGCGTCCGTGCCCGTATCCCGCCGCAGCACGTCCCAGGCGAGGTAGATCGCAAAGGCGACCGCCATGAGCCCAGCGATGGGCACAATGGGCAATAGGGCCATTCCCGAGACCTCCAAAAACCCAAGCGGGACTCAGTCCCGATACTCGCCGGCCGTCTCCATGCCCATGCCCATGCTCATGCACGCATTGTTCGGAAGGAGTGGGCGCCACAGATCTGCCTTCGGATCGGTGGGCGCAGGGAGGGCACGACTCGCCGGCTGTCGGCCAAGTGTAGTCGAGGATCACAGCCCTGGGCAACGATGGATATCGATTTGTAGCCCACCCACCCGCAAAGCAACCGAGAAGCTGCACGTTTAGAATCCCCCATGCAAGATCCCTATCTCGTTCGGCCGCTCTCGAGTCCGCTGGATGCGGTGGTCGAAGTGCCGGGCTCCAAGAGCTATACGAATCGTGCCCTCCTCATCGCCGCGATGGCCGGAGGCCGCAGCGTCATTCGCGGTGCGCTCTTTTCCGACGATACGGATTGCATGGCCGACTCCCTGCGACGTTTGGGAATCCCAGTCCATGAGGACCCGGAGCGAGCGGAGTTTGAAGTCTGGGGTCAAGGGGGACACATTCCTGCCGAGAGTGGGGAGATCTTCGTCGGCGACGCCGGAACCGCGGCCCGCTTCCTCACCGCATTCCTCGCTTTGGGGAAGGGTTCCTACCGAATGGATGGCGATCAGCGGATGCGGCAGCGGCCGATTGAGCCGCTCCTGGCTGCGCTGCGCGACCTTGGAGTGGACGCCCACTCGGAGCGCGGCAACGGCTGCCCTCCGGTCATCGTCACGACCCGCGGTCTCGAGGGCGGAGAGGTCACCATGCCCGGCGACCAGAGCAGCCAGTATTTCAGCGCGTTGCTCATGGTAGGGCCACTCACCCGGCGCGGCCTGGTGATTCACGTCGAGAACGAAATGGTCTCGAAGCCCTACATCGACCTGACCGCGGACATCATGCGGGCCTTCGGCGCCACGATGGCTCGGGACCCGCATTACCGGCTGCTGACCGTCGACGGCAGCCAGGCTTACGAGGGGGGGGGCTATTTCGTCGAGCCGGACGCATCGAATGCTTCGTATTTTTTCGCAGCCGCAGCCATCACGGGTGGCCGAGTCCGTCTGACGCACCTGGATCGGCAGAGCGTCCAGGGTGACCTGCATGTCCTCGATGCGCTGCAGGCGATGGGCTGCGATGTCGTCGACGACGACGGTTGCATCGAGGTGCGAGGGCCCACGCGACTACGGGGCGTGACGGTTGATGCCAACGCGTATTCCGACATGGCGCTCACGCTGTGCGCAATCGCACCGTTTGCCGAGACTCCGACTGAGATCCGCAACGTCGAGCACGCGCGTCTGCAAGAAAGCGATCGCATCGCCGCCGCGACCGCCGAGCTCAGGAGGCTAGGTCAGGAGGTCGAAGAGTTCCCCGACGGCCTCCGCATTACCCCGCGGCCCATTACGCCAGCGACGATCGAGACGTACCGGGACCACCGGGTGGCGATGGCGTTTGCGCTGGTTGGCCTCAAGGTGCCGGGCATTGCCATTTCCGATCCGGACTGCACCGCCAAGACGTTTCCTCAGTACTGGGAGAAACTGGAGGAGCTGCGGACCTAACGGAAGGGCTCGCGGGACCCCCCTCGCCGGTTTCCCATGAAACGGGGAACGGCCCTTACCTGCCCCCCGTTTCAGCCGATATTGACAGGGAGACCGTGAATAGGTAGACTGGCGCAACCCTGTTGAAGGGTGCGGAGATCGAGTGACTCAGAACCGGCAGTACTTCGCCTTCTACTTTAGCCCGCGGCACGGGAGGTGGCCGGCGGTCAGATAGCGCTGATCTTCGAAAACCCCGGGTGCCGCGGTAAGCAATCCGAAAGTCGGATTGCTTTTTTGTTGTCCACCAACTATTCGAACCCACCATTCGGAGGAGCAAAGGTGATCGTAGCCATGAGCCACACAGCAAGCGAAGAAGACATTCAGGGAATGATGGCCCGTCTCAGGCAGGACGGCTATGACGGGCAGATCAATCGCGGAGTCGAGCGGGTTGTCATTGGCGTCTTCGGCACCGGGTTTGCCCCCGAGTACCCTGAAACCCTCGAGAACTTGCCCGGCGTCGCCTCTGTCACCCGGATCAGCAAGCCCTACAAGCTCGGCAGCCGGGAGTTCCAGCCCCACGACACGATCATCGACGTGAGCGGCGTCCAGATCGGCAGCGGCGACTTCGTGGTCATGGCGGGGCCCTGTGCCGTCGAGAGCCGCGAGCAAGTCATGACGACGGCAGAGGCCGTGGCAGCATCGGGCGCGCACCTGCTGCGCGGCGGAGCATTCAAGCCGCGCACCTCCCCGTACAGCTTCCAGGGAATGGGCGAAGAGGGTCTGCAGATCCTGAGCGAGGCGCGAGCCCGGACCGGTCTGCCTGTGATCACCGAAGTCATGGAGCCGGAAGAGGTCGAGACTGTCGACCGGTATACGGACGTCTTCCAGATCGGCACGCGCAATATGCAGAACTATCCCCTGCTCCGACGCGTGGGTCAGATGCGGAAACCGGTCATGCTGAAGCGAGGGATGTCAGCAACCGTCGAGGAGTGGCTGATGGCCACGGAGTACATCCTGGCCGAGGGGAACCGCGAAGTGATGCTGTGCGAGCGAGGAATCCGCAGCTTCGACACCACCCTGCGTAACACGCTCGACCTTGCCATCGTGCCGATGATGAAACGGCTCACGCATCTTCCGATCATCGTGGACCCGAGCCACGCCACGGGGAAATGGTACCTGGTGAAACCAGCGGCACTTGCAGCGGCGGCCATCGGCGCGGATGGAATCATAGTGGAGGTGCACCCCGACCCGGACCGCGCACTCTCGGACGGCCCCCAGTCATTGACTCCGGCGAACTTCGCCGATTTGATGGCATCCCTAGAGCCGATCGTCGCGGCCACTGGCCGCCGCCTCTGCTCCGCGGTCGCCGCGGTCTGAGCGCGGTCATCCAGAGAGGCGACCGCGGGAGCCTTCGCCGAACGAGCGGAGTAGTGCGTCGTCCCAAGCCAAGTCAATGACGCGACGAGCCTACGTCATCGGGCACCCCATCGCCCATTCGATCTCGGCGGCCATGCACAATGCCGCTTTCGCGGCCGTCGGCTTCGACGGGCGCTACGAGGCGGTCGACGTTGAACCTGAGGCCCTCGGCGCCTGGGTCGAAAAGGTCCGCCGCGCGGAAACGCTGGGTTTCAACGTCACCATTCCTCACAAAGAGACGATCACGAGGCACCTGGATCGCGTTGAGGGCGACGGACAGCTTACTGGAGCCGTAAACGCCGTAATCGTCGAGTCCGATGCACGGGGACAGGTCCACTTGACCGGAACGAACACCGACACTCTCGGATTCCGGCGGCTGCTGTCGGAAGAGGAGGGCTGCAGCCTGGAGGACCAGCGCGTCCTGCTGCTCGGCGCAGGAGGGGCGGCCCGGGCGGTCGCGCTCGTCGCCCTCCAGGACGGTGCCCGAGAATTGTGGGTGGTCAACCGTCACGTCGAGCGGGCGGATCGCCTGATCGCAGACCTGCAACAGGTGAGGCAGGGGACCGCCACCGAAGCCGTAGCGTGGCACGAGAATCGCCTCGAGGCGTTGCTCGGCTCAGCGACCGTCGTAATCAATGCGACCCCCATCGGCCTAGCCAGCACTGAAATGCCTGTGGACCCATCACCAGTGCAGGCGTCGGCGCTCGTGGTTGACCTTATCTATAATCCGCTGAAGACCGCTCTGCTGCGAGCTGCGGCTGAGCGCGGCGTGACCGTGCTCGGCGGCCTCGGAATGCTCGTCCACCAGGCCGCGGCTGCCTTTGAGCGCTGGACGGAGGCAGAAGCGCCAATCGGCGTCATGCGCTCCGCGGCCGAAGCGGCGCTCAAGGAGAGAACGCAGCGTTGACCGGACTCATCTTTCTCGTCGGACTCAGCGGCACGGGGAAGAGCACCATCGGACGCCTGCTCAGCGGTCGCCTCCAACTCCCGTTCGTCGACACGGATGTCGAGATCGAGCGGCGAGCGGGCAAATCCGTAGCCGCGATCTTCGCGGACGAAGGGGAGTCCGTCTTCCGCCAACTCGAAAGCGACGTGCTCCGTGACGTCAGTGCTCGCCGTGCCGGCGTGGTGGCAACCGGGGGCGGTGCGCCGACCGATCCGTCGAACCGGACGCTCATCCGGGCCGCCGGCCCCGTGTTCTGGCTCGACGCAACGGCGGAGACCATCGCGCGACGCCTCGGAGACGGCGCCGCTTTGCGTCCGCTGCTCCAGGGTGACGTGCTCGCATCGCTCGAACGGCTCCGCTCCCTGCGGGTCAACGCGTACCAGGCTTGCGGCACGCGGATCGAAACCCAGGAACGCTCGCCCTTTGAGATCGCCGATGAGATCGTGCGCGAGCTGCGCTCTAGCGGCTATTTTGCTCCGGCTGCCTGGACCGACGGCCTCACCGCTCCCGTGTGGGTCAATACCAGCGGTCACTCATATCCTATTTACGTAGGGTCTGGGCTGGTCGAACGATTTCCGGAGATTCTGCAGCGGCACGGGCTCGAGGGCCGGCTACACTGCCTTATCGACAAGCGGGTGGCGAGTCTTCACGGAGCGGCATTTGCGTCCAGCCTGAAAAAGGGCGACACGTGGCACCCTACCGAGGCGGGCGAGACCCAGAAGACGCTGGCCCACACCTACGAGCTGTATGACGAGCTGCTGGCCGAGCGTCCGGAACGGAGCGACACTCTGGTCGCCATTGGTGGCGGGGTTGTGGGAGATCTTGTCGGGTTCTTGGCCTCCACTTTGCTGCGGGGTATGCGCTTCGTCCAGATTCCCACCACCGTGCTCGCCCAGGTAGATTCGAGCGTCGGCGGTAAAGTAGGCGTCGACCACCCGCGCGGAAAGAACCTGATCGGCTCGTTCTACCAGCCATGTCTCGTGCTCGCGGATCTCGATGTGCTGGGGACGTTGCCGCCGCGCGAGATCGCCGCCGGCTTGGCGGAGGTGGTGAAAATCGCGGTGGTGCAGGACGCGGACCTCTTCGACCAGGTCGAGGCTTCGGCCGAAAGTCTTTCGGCGCTCGACCGCGAGGCGATGGAACCCACAATCCGACGCGCGATTGAACTGAAAGCGAATCTCGTGGAGCAGGACGAGCGGGACGTGCTGGGGATTCGCGCCCTCCTGAATTATGGCCATACCCTTGGCCACGCGATCGAGGCGGCCACCGACTACGGCCGTTTCTTGCACGGCGAAGCCGTGGCGGTCGGCATGACAGCCGCGGGGCGAATGGCCGCCTGGATGGGTGGGCATCCGGCGGAAGCGGTAGAGCGTCAGGATGGGCTGCTGCGACGGCTTGGGCTTCCGGTGAGCGCTGCGTCTGTTCCTCGGGAGCGGATCAAGGACGCGCTGGGGCTCGACAAGAAGCGCCAGGCGGGCAACCTCACCTGGATCATCCCAACCGGTCTCGGGAGCGCTCGCTCCGGCGTTGAGGTGCCTGGCGAACTGGTGGATCGTGTGATGGACTGGGTATTCGAGGGCCCCTCGTGACCCGGGTGCTCGTTCTGAACGGACCCAACCTCGGAACTCTGGGTCACCGCCAGCCGGAAATCTACGGCTCGAAGACGCTCGACGAGATCAACGAGTGGCTCGGACGCGTGGCGGATTCGTGGGGATGGGAACTGAGCCCGTTCCAATCGAATCATGAGGGCGGGCTCGTCGACTTTCTGGAGCAACACGGGCCCGTCTGCAACGGGGTCCTGATCAATCCGGGGGCCCTGACTCACTACGGGCTCTCGCTGCGCGACGCGCTGGCGGCCCTCACCGTGCCCGTCGTCGAAGTACACCTGTCTAACATCCACGCGCGGGAAGAGTTCCGCAGGCGATCCGTCACCGCTGAGGTAGCACGCGGGGTCGTCACCGGGTTCGGCTGGCAGTCCTACCTGCTGGGTCTGGAAGCGCTCCGCGGCCTGATCGGGGGCTCATGAAGCCTGCCAGCGGCGGCTCGCGCGCGGGTGCCCGCCTCCCGCTCGTGCTGCTTTCCCTTTGCGGCCTCTTCTACGTCGCGTACGTAACCGGGGGTCTCGTATTCGGCGTGAGCGCGCTCTATTTGAGGGCCCAGGCAGCGGGTTTGCGACCCGTCACGCTCCCCCTCTTTCCTCAAGGGTTGAGTCTCCCCAGGATCAGCCTGCCCTCAATCGTGTCGCCTTTGACACTCGTACCCGATTGGACCGGAACCGAGCGCGTAAACGTTCTGGTGCTGGGCGTCGACCAGCGGCAGGACGAGAAAGCGGTGGGATTACCTACGCGCTCCGACACTATGATGGTCGCCAGCATCGACCCGGTTCAAAAGACCGCTGCCGTGATCTCATTTCCCCGCGACCTCTGGGTGACGATTCCCGGTTTTGGGGAAGAGCGCATAAACGTCGCCTACCGCAACGGGGAACTGCGGAGGGTCGAAGGCGGCGGAGCGGCAGTCGCCGCGCAAACGATCGAGCGCAACTTTGGGATTCGGACGCCTTACTTTGTTGCGGTGGACTTCCAGGGATTCCAGGAAATCATCGACACCCTTGGCGGCGTCGTCGTCGACGTCCCGCGGCCGCTCAAGGACGACGCATATCCAACGGACGATTACAACACCGAGCGCGTGTACTTCCTGCCGGGTCCCCAGCTCATGAACGGATCGACGGCGCTGAAGTACTCGCGCACGCGCCATTCCGACAGCGACTTCGCCCGCATGGGGCGGCAGCAGCAGATCATGATGTCTTTGAGAGACCGCGCCCTACGACTCAACATGCTCTCTCAGTTTCCGTCTCTGATTGATCAAGGGATGCGGACGATCCGGACGAACCTCTCCCCCACCGAGATTCTCAGCTTGGCCAAGCTCTTCGGACAGATCGATCGCGATGCGCTCTCGACGCTGGTCGTGGACCGGGAATTGGTGACCTCCTTTACGGGCTACGATGGCGCCTCACTCCTGGCCCCTAATAGACCCGCGATTCAGCGTGCCATCCAGCAGCTCTTTCTGGACCCGCGGATTGCCGCGGAGGAAGCACGCGTCGAGGTCAGCGCACCGGCGGCCGCGTCGACGCTCGCGCGGCAGGTCGTGGACCGACTAACGGCGGCGGGCCTCAAGAACGTTCGTCAGGTAGCAGTCACCGGAGCCCAGCCCGAATCGACAGAGGTATTCACGTCGGGCCAGAAGCCAAAATCCGTGGAATTCATCCTGCGGACGCTGGTTCTGCCACAGTCAGTGCTCAGCCAAGCCGCCGCTCAGGATGGAGCTTCGGACATCCGCATCGTGCCCGGCCGAGACTTCGAGAAGCTGACAACACCTTCGTAGCGTCCCGAAACAGCATGGCGTCCGGGTTGCTTGGCGGCACCGCGTGGTCCGCCCTGGCCAGATGGCGCCAACTGGCCCCCGCCCTCCGGAACCCGCGTAGGTCGCGCTCACCCACCTTTCTTCTTCGGCGGTTTGGGTGAGGAATCCGCCGCACACCCCGACGGCTACCGGTCTGGCTGCACCACCGCGATCGGTTCGCTGTCGACGGATCTCGCGACCAGGGGGTGCCTCCGGTTGAGCTTGAACACGTTAATGTCCCGATACTCACCGGTCACCCGATCAAGGATCGTGCGGGAGTCCGTCAACAGCATTTCCTCGCGAATCGCCCGGTCAAGAAGCTGTGACATATCATTCGCCGCGGCACCGGGAACGAGCCGCGCTTCGAGGGCGCGATTCACGATGTAGTTGAATGAGACAAAAGGACTGTGCTGTTCGAGTAGGTCGACCAGCCGAAGCAGCGACCGAAGATTCTCGTCCTCAGGTCCTGAAGCCCGCTCCTCCGTATCGACCTCATCCTGAGGCGCTTCCGTAACCAGCCCGCCCTCGACCTCTTCCTCCGGAAGATAGACTCGGTCCGTGAGGCCTACGGTTTCAGTCTTCACGAGACCGCGCCGCTCGGCCTCCCGCATGAAGTCCTTGAACTTGGAAAAGCCGTAGTTCTGTTCATCGAAACTGCCCAGCCGGGTAGTAAGCAGTAGCTTGACCTGCGCAAAAACGTTCGGCCGCCGCTTCTCACGAACGTATCGAACCACTTCCGCGAGCTCACTCATTACTTCATCCAGCGAAGCGGCTTTTGGCTGCACCGCCTTGGCTGGCGCGTGTGGGTCAACTTCGACATCGTAGGCAATGAACTTGTCGGCGCCGGTCGTGAGCTGCCAGCTTGTGCTCCACGAGGTCCCGATGATGACGACGCGCTTGCCGCGAGTTCGCAGCGTGTTGACCAGGTGGATGAAGTCGCCATCGCCGGTGACGAATACGAACGTTTCGATAGCGGGGTTCATTAATGCGAGCTCGGTTGCATCCACTGCGAGCTTTATGTCGACTGAGTTCTTCCGCCGAAGATGGCCGTCTGTCCCCGCTTCGCCGCTGCCCATGAAAATCGTCGGGACGTAGATCGGCTCGATCCCGACGGAATAGAGGTCATTCGGATCACGCAAGTTGTGACCCTCCTGCCAATTGGCATACGCCTTCGCAGTGACCACGCGCCCGAACCGCCCCGCGGCCTCCTTCAGTGCCTGAGCATTGGGAAGTCGGTTTTCCCGATTGAGCAGCCCATACTTGATGTTCTCCCAATCGATGAACATTGCGACGTCACCGGCTCGCGTCGAAGCCGAGACTTCCAAAAGCGTCCCTCCCAAGGAGCTCGCGCGCGCTGACGCGAGACTAGCTCCCCCACCATTTTACGCAAGGCGGCGGCACACCGAAGCAGCCACGCAGGGCTAACTGTCATCTGAGGCGGAGGCGAGGAACCTCCCGTGGGCAGCAACGGGACCCAAGGGAACCCCTGCAGCGGATCTTTCGCTGCCCAAAATGACACTCGCTCCGTCCGAGAGGACGTGGACGCTCACCTGGCCTGCTGAGTTGCCACACTCTGAAAGCTGTGTCAGACTCGGGACATGGCTGTCCGGTTTGGCATCAACGCGCACCTGGTCTCAACGGCGCAGAGCTACCGAGCCGCGGGTACGAGCCGGTACTTGACGCACCTCCTCGCCGAGTTCTCAGCTGCGCCCTGCGACGAGGAGGTGTGGGCCTACCTGAGCGACCGCCACGTGCCTCATGGGTTAGTGCCCAATGAGCACCTCGTGCTGGCTCGATCCCGATGGCCGACCTATCGGCCCGCCGTTCGGCTCCTCTGGGAGCAAGCCGCTTGGCCAGTGCTGCTCCGGAAAGACCGGATAGCCCTGGCACATGGACCCGCCCAGGTACTCCCACTCGCGTGGTCAGGTCCCAGCGTCGTCACAGTTCACGATCTGGCCTTCATGGTCGATTCCACCACTTTTCGCAGGCGGAGTCCCACCTACCTGCGAGTGATGGTCGCCTTGGCTGCCAAACGCGCGTCACGCATCATCGCAGTGTCCGAATGGACGCGGAAAGACGTCATCCGGCTACTGGGTGTCCGCCCCGAAAAAGTAGTTTGCGTCTATGAGGGGGCAGATTCCCGGCACCGCCCCATCGAAGACCTCAATGCTCTAGAGGCGTTTCGACAGGATCACGGGCTCAGCCGCCCGTTCATTCTGTACCTCGGGACGATTGAGCCGAGGAAGAACCTCATTCGTCTCATCGACGCGTATGTCGAGCTTCGACGTCGAGGATGCATCGAATTCCCGCTAGTCCTGGCCGGAGGAATGGGGCCGCTACACGAGCCAATCCGGGCGCACGCGGCAGCCACGGGTCTGGGTCCAGAGGATCTCCGGTTCGTAGGGTTCGTGCCGGAGGAAGAAAAGCCCCTCTGGTACAATTCAGCCAGTCTCTTTGTGTACCCCAGCCAGTATGAGGGCTTTGGTCTCCCCGCGCTGGAGGCGCTCTCCTGCGGAACTCCTGTACTCACCTCCAACCGCTCGTCCCTACCCGAGGTCATCGGCGAGGCTGGCATGCTCGTTGACCCGTTAGACGTGGCTGCGATCGCAGACGGCATCCAGCGCCTCCTAGAGGACCAGCGTCTTCGTGAGCGTCTCGGAGCCGCCGGACTGGCGCAGGCCAAGCGTTTCTCCTGGCAGGCCGCTGCCCGGCAGACGCTGGACGTGTATCGCTCAGCAGCGGGACAAGCATGACTATGCTCGAGGCGGAGACGACCGCGGTTCCGCGTAGCCGCGTCGTTGCACCCCAGCAGACCCATCGCCGTTGGCAGTTGCTGGGCCTTCTGGTCGCTGACCTTATCGCTGCCAACGTCGCGTTTTTCCTGGCCTACCACCTTCGCTACACGTACGAGGTCGGGGGCAACGTAATTGGGGAGAGTTACGTAGCCTATGGTGCGTACTTGCCTTTGCAGGCGCTGTTTGTCGCTCTCTGTCTGTTTGGCTATCAGATGCGGGGCAGCTACCGCTCCCGGCTCGCGCTGACGTCAGAAGCCGTCAGCGTGGTGAATACGACGGCGGTTTCCACCATGCTTGTGTTCGCTTTTGCGTCGGTGGTTCACTACTCGGCATCTTCACGTCTGGCTTTCATCTACGCCTGGCTGCTCGCTATGGCCCTTGGTGCAGCGACCCGTATCGCCATGCGGCTGGTGCGGGCTCGAGCGCACCACACCGGAGTGGGCGCCGAGCGAGTCATCGTCGTCGGCAGCAATCGGCTGGCTCGAATGGTGATGCAACTTCTCGCCCAGCAACCTACTCTCGGCTGTCGGGTGCTTGGGTTTGTAGACGACGTGCCCAGCGGTGACTTCGGCCGCTTCCGCACACTGGGACGACTTGAGCATCTGCCGGTGCTGGCCCGTGAGATGGCAGCCGATCGCGTGATCGTGGCGCTTCCCGCTTCGCGCCACGAGGAGATCCTGGAAGTGCTGGAGCAGTGCCGCGCCCAAGGTGTTGCACTCAGTCTCGTTCCAGACCTCTTTGAGCTGCGTCTCAGCCACGTGGCCGTGACCACGGTTGGCGGCATTCCGCTACTTGAGCTCAGGGAGAGCGGCATCAGTGCGGGCAACATGGTCGTGAAGCGAGCTCTGGACGTGTTGCTGAGCCTCATCCTCATCGTCGCTTTGGGTCCCGGCCTCATCCTCCTGGCCATCGCTGTCCGGCTCGACTCCGCTGGTCCAATCTTCTTCTGGCAGACGCGCCTGGGGCGGGACGGCGAACCATTCCGGTGCGTGAAGTTCCGCTCGATGCGCGTCGGAGCGGAGAAAGAGCAGGCCGCGCTCCAGGCCCTCAACGAGGCAGACGGCCCGATTTTCAAGATGCGCGACGACCCGCGGCTCACGCGAGTCGGCCGCTACCTGCGGCGAACCAGCCTCGATGAGCTGCCGCAGCTCTGGAACGTGCTCCGCGGTGAGATGAGCTTGATCGGGCCACGCCCCCCGATTCCAGAGGAGGTCGAGCGTTACGAGGACTGGCATCGCCGTCGCCTCGAGGTCGTCCCGGGCATCACCGGGCTCTGGCAGGTCAGCGGACGGAGCGAACTGAACTTCGACGAAATGGTGATGTTGGACCTCTACTACATCGAGAACTGGTCGCTCGGCTTGGACTTTCAGATCCTGGCCCGCACGCTCCCCACGGTCCTTGCTGGCCGAGGAGCCTTTTAGGGGATTGCTGCCCTGTCTGAAGCTCGGGTGATGCGGCTAGCCATTGTTCACGACTACCTGAATCAGTACGGCGGCGCGGAGCGAGTGCTCGAAGCGCTCCACGAGATCTTTCCTGATGCCCCCGTATATACCTCCCTTTACGAACCGGGCGCCCTACCCGAGAGCTTCAAGGCGTGGGACATTCGCACGTCTTTCCTTCAACGAATTCCGCTGAGCCACCGCTATCACCGGGCCCTACTCTTGCTTTATCCTGCCGCCTTCGAGTCATTTGATCTCTCCAGCTACGACGTCGTCCTTTCCATGAGCAGCGCCTGGGCCAAAGGAGTAGTCACACCGCCCGGAACAGCGCATGTCAACTATTGCCTGACACCCATGCGATTCGCCTGGAACTACGCCGAGTATGTCGAGCGCGAGAAGATTGGGAGAGCTGCGCGGGCAATGCTACCTGCGGCCATGCACTACCTGCGCATGTGGGATGTGACGACCGCTCAGCGGGTCGATCGCTTTGTAGCGATCTCGTCGGCGGTACAGGCCCGAATTCGCAAGTACTACCGTCGCGAGGCTGACCTGCTGTTCCCTCCGGTTGATGCGGAACAGATCCCGCTGGGCACAGGTGGCGGAGAGGAGTTTCTGGTCGTATCTCGCCTGGTCCCCTACAAACGCATCGATCTCGCCGTGGCGGCCTGTTCACGGATCGGGGCTCCGCTGACAGTAATGGGGGATGGGCGGGACCGAGCCGAACTCGCGGCGAAGGCGGGGCCGACCGTGCGCTTCGTCGGGCAGGCTTCAGATGCGGAGCGCGCCGCCGCGCTCGGCCGTTGCCGAGCTTTCCTCTTTCCGGGCGAGGAAGATTTCGGAATTGCGCCTGTCGAAGCAATGGCGGCCGGACGCCCCGTGATCGCCTACAGAGGGGGCGGCGCTCTGGACACCGTCATAGAGGGTGTGACCGGCGAGCTCTTCGGCCCACAGACAGTCGATGCCCTGGCCGACCGACTGCTGAACTTCGACCCATCGACATACGACTCAGACGCCATAAGAAACCACGCGCTGCAGTTCGGTCGGAGCCATTTCCAGCGGGCCATCTCGGAGTATCTGCACGAAGCACAGGACTCGGCACGGGAGCGTGGCGTGTTTGCCCACCCCGTTGCACCGTCGGTATAGTTGCTCGCCGTCGAGGGCCCGATACTCCGAATTCACCCGCCGGCGCACTTCGGTTTCGGCGCCGCTGGGCAAACGGGTCCTGGCTCAGGGGCAGTCCCCGCGCGGGCTGCGTCTTCGGAGGGTCCGAAAGAGGCGCTTTGGAACTTCGCGACTACCTTGCCGTGCTTCGACGTCGATGGCTGGTGGTGGCTGTGGTTTTCGGCCTCACCACGCTGGTGGCCGTCGGCTTCGCACTCCGCGGTCCACGATCCTACGAGGCAACGCTGCGGCTCGCCGTGAGCGTCGGAGCTCCCCCGCAAATGAATGATCAGCCCCCGTACGCGTACTACCGCGAGTACTATCTCTGGCTGGCCTCGGAGTACCTCGCCGATGATCTCAGCGAGATTATCCAGAGCGACGCGTTCGCCCGTGATCTCGGGGAGTATTTGCAGGAAGATGTCGACCTCCAGGCCGTCCGCGATGTGGTCCGCGTCCGGAAGACGCATCGCATCCTCGAGATAACGGCGTTGGCCCCGTCGGCCGAACGCGCGCGACGAATGGGCGAGGGGATCGTAGCCGTCGTGAAGACCAAGGGCCCCAAGTATGTGGCAGAGCTGGCATCACCCACGGGACAGGTCGTGGCCATCGACGATCCTCGGGTAAGGCCCGCGACGACGACCGGAAGCCTGGCTGCGGATCTGGCGCTCCGCGGGGCACTCGCGCTCCTGGTCGCGCTTTTCCTCGCCTACTTCATCGATTACCTCGATTCCACGCTACGAACGCGGCGCGACATCGAGCAGGGTCTGGGACTGCCCGTGCTGGGTGAGATCCCCATCCAGGCGCGCTAACCCTATGCAGCTTCGCGAGTACTTCCAGGTAGTCTCCCAACGTTGGTGGGTCATCGTACTGACGGCGGTGTTTGCCGCCACGGCGGCGTTCGTTTTCGCGAAGGCTCAGACGCCGATCTTCCGCTCCTCCGTCAAGCTCGAGGTGACCGGCCGAGTGGACTACGGCCAGATCCTTGCCATCGGCCAGCTCCTGCGGCAGTTAGCCGCGCGTGTGGAGACGAGTGCCGTCGCCAACGAAGTGGACCGCCGCCTGCGGCTGGACCTCGGGGCGGACGCCCTTTTGGAGAAACTTCATACGCAGGCGTTTCCAGATACGATCCAGATTCAAATCGACGTTGATGACGTCGATCCGACCCGCGCCGAACTCATCGCAGCGGCCCTCGCCGCAGTCGTCAAAGAGCGCCAAGACGCTCTCATGGCCTCGGTACCGCAGCAGGAGCGCATCAACCTGGGTGTCGTGGATCGGCCGACATCCCCACGCTTGTTCTGGCCTCAAACTCGGGTGATGGTGCTCGCAGCCGGCCTGGTTGGGCTACTGTTCGGGATCGTGCTCTCCTTCGTCCTGGATTACCTCGACGATTCCATCCGGAGCGCGGAGGACGTGGAACGCTATCTCGGAATGCCCACGCTCGGCTTGGTGCCAGCTTTCGCCGGCGCGGGAGGCCGGCGCCCAACTGTCGGTCTTCCAAGCCCGCGCCAAGGGCGCGCCGGCTCCACGAACCTGGGATCCGGCGAAGGCTCACCAACCAACACGGGACTAGACGCCATGAACGGCAAGACTCTAAATGCCCAGCCGGCAACGCACGGCAGAGACATGCCATGAGTGCCAGTTCCCGAAGCACATCAGGCGGCGGACGGCTCGTAACCCTGGAACACCCGCGCAGCCCGGCTGCTGAGGCTTATCGCACCCTGCGCGCGAACATCCGCTTCAGCAGCCTCGATCGGCCTGCAAGAACCATTCTGTTCACGAGTCCGGGCCAGCAAGAAGGCAAGACCACGACACTGGCGAACCTCGCGGTTATTGCGGCACAGGCTGGCTCCCGTGTCGTAGCAGTCGATTGCGATCTGCGACGTCCTGCGCTCCATACGGTCTTCGACGTCGCGAATACTGGCGGCTTCACGGATCTGTTACTGAATGAGCACGCCCAGGGAATCCCTACTCAGGATGGCCCCATTCCCGGCCTGCGGTTGCTCACGTCGGGACCGCTTCCGCCCAACCCGGCGGAGCTGTTGAGCCTGGACCGAGTGGATCGGATCCTGGAGTTGCTGGCTCAAGAAGCAGATCTGGTTCTGCTAGACTCGCCGCCGGCCGCTGCCGTAGCGGATGCGTCCATCCTCGCGTCCCGGGTGGATGGAGTGGTACTGGTGATCGACGCCACCCGGACGCGCCGGGAACAGGCGCAACGTGCCAAGGAGCAACTGGAGCGTGTCAAGGCGCGGCTGTTGGGCGTCGTCGTAAATCGAGCCCAACTTGACAGCTCTGGCTATCGGTACTACCGGTAGGTTTCGTGAAAGTGGACGATTGTTAGCATGAAAGGTGTTGTCCTGGCTGGCGGGCTCGGCACCCGTCTCTATCCGCTGACCCGCATCACCAACAAGCACCTGCTCCCCCTCTACAACAAGCCGATGATTTTCTACCCGATCCGGACACTCGTCCGGGCGGGCATCACCGACATCATGGTCGTGACGGGTGGCCACAATGCCGGGGATTTCCTGCGCCTTCTGGGGAACGGTCGGGACTTCGGTCTGACACGCCTCCACTACGCCTATCAAGAGCGGGAGGGTGGAATTGCCGAAGCCCTCGGGCTCACCGAAGACTTCGTCGGCTCCGACCGCTGCGTGTTGATACTGGGCGACAACATCGTCGAGGACGACATCTCGGAGTTCGTTGACCGTTACGCTCGGCAACCTCGCGGCGCACGGATTCTGCTCAAGGAGATGCCAGAGCGCAGCCATCTCATGCATCTCGGGGTACCCGCCTTCGAGAACGGGAGAATCGTCCGAATCGAGGAGAAGCCGGCCGAACCCAAGTCGCCCTACGCGGTCACAGGTATCTACATGTACGACTCAGACGTATTCGGTATCGTCCGGACCCTGGAGCCGTCCCGGCGTGGGGAACTGGAGATCACGGACGTCAACAACGAGTACATAGCCCGTCGCTCGATGGAATACGACGTGCTCCCCGGCTTCTGGGGCGATGCGGGCGAATCGATCGATCAATACATGGCGGTGATGCAATACGTTGCAGCTCATTGGAGCAATGGCGGATCGGGAGAACAACCTTGAGGATTCTCGTCTGTGGCGGGGCAGGCTTCATCGGCAGCAGCTTCGTGCGCCATATCCTCGATCACTCAGCCGATGAGGTGGTTGTCTTCGACAAGCTGACCTACGCCGGTAACCTTGACAATCTCTCTGCCTTCGCCGAGAGCCCCCGGTACCGGTTCATCCGAGGCGACATCGCCGATGTGGAGGCCGTCCGGGTGGCCATGCAAGGCATCGACGCGGTCGTGAACTTCGCGGCGGAAAGCCACGTGGATCGGTCGATCCTGAATCCCGGAAGCTTCATCACGACGGACGTCTATGGCGCTTACGTCCTGCTGGAGGCGGCACGGAGTATGAGCGTGACGAGATTCCTGCAAGTGAGCACCGACGAGGTCTACGGTGAGGTGATCGGGGAATCCTCTCACGAAGGTTCTCCCCTTCGACCGCGCAGCCCCTACTCGGCCAGCAAAGCCGGGGGCGAGCATCTCGTGCAGGCCTATCACGTCACCTATGGGATCCCCACCCTCGTCACACGCGGCTCGAACACCTTCGGTCCTCACCAGTATCCGGAAAAGCTGATCCCAGTCGTAATAACCGAGGCTCTTGACGATCGACCTGTTCCGATCTATGGAGACGGACTTCAAATACGGGACTGGCTCTTCGTTGACGATCATTGCTCGGGAGTCGACGCAGTGTTGCGACGCGGCACACCGGGAGAGACCTACAACATCGGCGGGGGCAACCTGCACACGAACCTGGAGCTAGTCGAGCGGATCCTGGACTTGCTCGGGAAATCGCGGGCGCTGATCCAGCATGTTCCGGACCGGCCAGGCCACGATCGCGGGTACTCAATCGATTCTGCCAAGCTGCTCCGGCTGGGATGGACCCGTGACCGCGCCTTCGACGAGGCGCTGGAGACCACAGTCAAGTGGTACGTCGATAATGAGGACTGGTGGCGGCGGGTCAAGGCGACGCAGGACTATCAGACATACTTCGAACGCAACTACAGCGATCGAGAATCACTCACGGTATCTCGCTAAGAGCATCCAGAGCCGGACAGCAGCTCGCCCTAGGGGACCCATGGGCTGAGAGAGGGCCGCGCACGACTCGAAGGGGAACGGAACACCGAAATGCTAGAGCAAAACATATGTCGGTAGTGGCAGTAGTCGGCGGACAGTGGGGCGACGAGGGTAAGGGCAAAGTCATTGATCTGCTTGCCGAAAGGGCGGACTTCGTCATCCGATCCCAAGGTGGCGACAACGCTGGTCATACCGTCGTCAATCCAATGGGAGAGTTCGCGCTGCACCTTGTTCCGTGCGGCGTTTTCAACCCGGACAGCACCTGTATCATCGCGCCGGGCGTCGCGTTGAACCCTGCAATTCTCCTGGAAGAGATGGACCGCCTCGAGCAGCACGGCGTCTCCACAAGGCGCCTTTTGCTGTCTGATCGAACCCAAGTGGTGATGCCCTATCATCTGCTGCTCGACCGGGCTTTCGAGAACCATCGCGCAGACGATCCCATCGGTACCACGCTCCGAGGAATCGGCCCGGCCTACGCTGACAAGGCGGCTCGGGTCGGCCTTCGACTCGGTGATCTCCGAAACGCGGCAACCTGGGAAGCCAAAGTGCAGACCGCCGTGGAGCGAGCCAATAGGCTGCTGGTTGCGTTTGGCTCCGGTCAGCGCTGTGACGCCGACGAGGTAGTCCACGACTACCGAAGGCATGCCGAGCGGCTTCAGCCCATGATTTGCGACACCGCGCCGGTGGTGGCGGCTGCGGTGGCCAGAAACGCAGCAATTCTGCTCGAGGGAGCGCAGGGGACCCTCCTCGATCTGGACCACGGCAACTACCCCTACGTCACCGCGTCGTCCTGCACCGTCGCGGGGTTGCTGCAAGGAGCGGGCATTCCACCCCGCGCCTTCTCCCGTGCCATCGGTGTCTACAAAGCCTACTCGACGCGGGTAGGTTCGGGGCCTTTACCCACGGAACTCCTGGACGCGACTGGGGACTACATCCGGGAGCGCGCCCACGAATTTGGAGCGACCACGGGGCGCGCGCGTCGGGTCGGCTGGTTCGACTCCGTCGTCTCACGCTACACCATCGCTCTCAATGGCTTCGATGCCGCAGCCCTGATGCGAATCGACATGCTGGATGAGCTGGACTCCGTGAAACTCTGCACCGCGTACGAACTGGATGGGGAAAGGCTGGACCTCCCCCCGTCCAACCTGGACCTTCACTCCCGATGCAAGCCCGTCTACGAGGAGCTACCCGGTTGGCGAGAGAGTACTCGCGGGGCGACTCGGTTCGAGGACCTGCCACCAGCGGCCATCAGTTTCGTTCAACGCGTCGAAGCACTCCTGGCAGTGCCGGTTCACCTGATCGGGCTCGGCCCCGAGAGATCTGAGGGCATAGTGCGGCAACCGCTCTGGCCTTCTCCGACGAGCTAGTCGGCAATCCCGATGCAGGCCCTCCAGAAGCTCAAGGAGAACGAGCTTTTCGCGGTCATGAATCGGGACGGAGACATTCCCGCCGGTTCGACGGACGGCCAGGGGGTCTATTACCAGGACACTCGCTTCCTGAGCGTCTACGAGCTGAGCGTCAGAGGCGTGGCCCTCCAGCTGCTCTCCAGTACGGGGGAGCTCAACTTCATGAGCAACCTCCAGTTCGGTAACGCCGGAGCCCAGCTAGCAGATGGCACGGTCCTACCGGCGCGGACACTCAGCGTTCGTCGCAATCGATTCATCGATAAAGGTCTCCACGAGCGGATCGGGTTGTTCAACTACAACCCCTTCCCGCTCAGCCTCTGGGTTGACCTCGCTCTGGGATCGGACTTTCGCGACATGTTCGAGATACGGAGCTTCATGCGACCTGTTGCCCGGGGTACGGAAGCGGCGCCCGAACTGGACGGTGCGACGGTTTGGCTGCGCTATACCGGCCGCGATGAGGTGGCGCGAAGCACGAGGATCGATTTTGACCGGAACCCGGACGCGCTCACCGTCACGGAGCCGATCGTCGTCCCGGTGCAGGCGCATCCGGGAGAGGATCGCGCGGACACGACCTCAGCCCCCTCCGTAGTACGAGCCGTCTTTCGCGCCGACCTGCCACCCCGGGCCTCATGGTCCCTCGCGATTCACGTGGCGCCTTTTGTGGGGACGCCCCCCCAGCCGGGCGAGTTCTCCGGACTCGATGAGTCTTTCAACCGGGTCCTGCAAGCTCATCACGCGTGGGAAGAGACTTGCACCGAAATCCGCACCGACCACGCAGTCATGAATGCGCTGATCCGCCAGAATCTTCACGATCTGAGACTTACGATGAACCAGGCACCGACCGGTCTCCTCCCCGTAGCGGGCATTCCCTGGTTCAGCGTGCCCTTTGGGCGAGACAGTCTCATCACTTCACTGCAGAGCTTGGGCGTTAATCCGGAGATTGCGGCCGGAACGTTGCGCTTCCTGGCCCTCCATCAGGGGACGCAGGTTGACCCCTGGCGTGATGAAGAACCAGGCAAGATCCTCCATGAGATGCGCTCTGGCGAGCTGGCCTCGTTGGGGGAAGTGCCGCACACGCCCTACTACGCCAGCATCGACGCAACGCCGCTTTTCGTGTACCTGCTCTGCCAATACGTGAAATGGACTGACGATTGGGCACTTGCAACCGAATTGAGGCCGAACCTCGAACGCGCGATCGAGTGGCTGGTCACCTACGGGGATCGTGACGGCGACGGACTACTGGAGTACGCGGCGGCTATGCCGGACGGCATGCGTCACCACGCGTGGAAAGACTCCTTTGACTCCGTTCAGTTCCCCGACGGCGCTGCGGCAGAAGCGCCCATTGCCCCCATAGAGGTGCAGGGCTATGCCTATGCCGCCGAGTCGGGCATGGCAGAGATTTACGAGCATTGGGGGGAAAAGTCGAAGGCCAGCGAGCTCATCAAAAGAGCCCAGCGCCGAAAGCAACTGTTCGACCAGGTGTTTTGGCTCGATTCCCTGGGCTTCTATGCTCAGGCGCTGGATGCCGGAAAACGGCCCATACCGGCAGTCACATCGAATCCCGGCCATTGCTTGCTGATGGGTATCCTGCCCAGAGAACGCGCCGAAGTCTTGGCGCGACGCTTCCTCGGTGACGACCTGCTCAGCGGTTGGGGGATTCGTACGTTGAGCACCGGCTACCCCACCTTCAATCCGATGAGCTACCACAATGGATCCGTGTGGCCTCACGACAATTCCATGATTGTGGCGGGGCTGCGGCATACCGGGTACGACGCCGCGGCGCTTAAAGTCATGGCGCAGGTTTTCGAGGCCGGCATGCGCCTTCCGGACTACCGGCTCCCCGAGCTATATTGCGGTTTCGGGCGTGACTACCGCTACCATTCCGCCCCGGCGAGCTACCCGACCGCCTGCAGCCCGCAGGGCTGGGCCGCGGCCTCCGTATTCCTCATGCTTCAGCACCTGGTCGGGTTGGAGCCGGACGTACCGAAAGGACGGGTCCGTATCCGGCCCGCGTTGCTTCCCTGGCTGGACGAGCTGCACATGGCCGACATTCGCGTAGGAAAGCAACTGCTCTCGGTCCACGTCTGGCGTCAGAAGTATGAGACGCGCTGGGAAGTCGAAGGAGCCGATGGCCTTACCCTGGTGACGCAGTAGCCGCCAGCGTCACCAGCCCTTCCGCAACAGCCTCTGCAGCCCGCGGCGGAAGTAAGCGGCCCGCAGCCTGGCCTAACGCCTCGCGCCTCGCGGTATCTTCGAGGAGCCCCCTTACATCACCCACGAGACCCTCCGCGGTCAGATCTTCTTCCCGCCGAACAATGGCCGCACCTTTTTTCGAGAACACCTCTGCGTTGGCCTCCTGGTGAGAGCGCGGCATCGGGACGATGATCGCGGGTTTCGCCAGGGCACCTACTTCCGCCAGTGATGACATCCCCGCTCTGGTGATTACCACGTCAGCGGCTGCCAGGACGTGGGGCATCTCGGTCGTCAGAAACTCGATTTGCCGATAGCCCGCGATCGACAAAATTGGCACGGTCTTGCCCATCCCGGTCAGATGAATCGTCTCGCACGTCTCCGCGAGCCCAGGGGCGGCGGCGGCCACGATGTGGTTTAGGGCGAGCGCACCGGTTCCGCCCCCGGTTACCAGTACCACGGGCTTCTCCGCGTTGAGTCCGAACCGCGCGCGCGCGAGGGCTGGGTCACCCCGAAGTACCGCTGCCCGAACCGGGTTGCCTACGACGCTGGCCGGACGACTAAACGAACCAGCACTCCCCTCGAACGCGACGGTAATGCTGGAAGCAAATCGGGTGAGTATTCGGTTCGCCAGTCCGGGGACCGCGTCTTGTTGGTGAATGGCGATACGGGCACCAGCGAGCCGGGCCGCGAGCAGTGGAGGCACGGTGGCAAATCCACCGGCGCCAAACGCCACGTCCGGACGGAAGCGCCGCACAATGGCGAGGGCCTGGGCAATGCCGACAACAACAAGCACAGGATCGACCAGGTTGCGCCAGGACGGGTACCGACGCAGTCGGCCCGCGGCTACCCGCGCGTACGGCAGGCCTGACGCCTCAGCCAATGCGCGCTCGGGGCCTTCACGCGTTCCTACGTACAGAAACGCGGCAGTCGGATCCGTCCTGGCCATGGCCTCGGCCACCGCGATCACTGGCGCAGCCGATCCTCCGGAACCCCCACCCGCCAGCAGGACCCTCACCGACGGAACATCCCCTGAGCTTCCCTTCCGGAGACAGGAGCGGCGGCTTCCACGAGCGCTCCTCTCGTCAACGCCGAATTGTGCTCGATAGGCACTATCCGGGGCTCCCGGTCGTTCGAGCACCCCGGACGTTCAAATCACCTGCCAGAAGGCCAGAGGAACTACCACGGGAATGTGGGTTTCTGTAGAATCTCGCAGATTTCGTCAGATTCTAAGGCCTGGCGTCTTGCAGTCTTCTACACGTCGTTCGACATCCAGAGAGTGGGTCTCCATCGGCCGAGCTTCACAGTTGCTCGGCGTCAATCCGGCCACGCTACGGCAGTGGACCACCCTGGGCAAGCTGCACGCGTATCGGACGCCGGGGGGTCATCGGCGTTTTTCAGCCAGTGAGATCGCGAGTCTGGCGGAAGCCGAAGAACCGCCGGCAATAGGTACCGTGGCGGCGGTCCTTGAGCAACTGCGCCAGCGATACCGAACGGTGGCCCATTCCATCATGAGCCACGAGCCCCGGCTCTCGGACCTCACCGCCGAGGCCCGCCAGCAATTCCATTCGCTCGGGGATACGCTGCTCACCCGCCTCGGGGACTACCTGACCGCCGCCACGGCAGGGGAACGGCGGGCCGCCCTCGCCGAAGCGCGAAGCCTAGGGGCCGGCTACAGCAAGCGCTGCGCAGCGAGCGGCCTGGACACTGCCCGCGTGGTCGAGGCGTACGTACTTTTCCGCCGACCGGTCTTGGACGTGCTGAGCAAAGCGCTCGTGGCTCATCCCCGGCAGGGGCCGGAACTCTCGCGCATCATGCGGGACGCAGAGCGGTTCATGGACGAGGTGCTTGCCAGCGTGGCCAACGCTTCAGGCGATCGCGTCGTCCCCGGTCCACCCCCGGGGCGCGAGGATTCACCGGGCGACCACTCACCGAATCAAGCTTTGAGCCCCGGAAACCCCTTCCCCGGTCTCCCCGCAAGCCGTTCTTCGCCTCCGGCCCCTCAAGATAACCGGACCGGCGGGCAGTCCACTTGACCGTCGCTGCGACTCCTACCCTGACGATGGTTGGGGCCAGCCACCGCACGGCGGCCGTCGACTTGAGAGAGCGGCTGGCATTTCCGGCAGACCAGGCACAAGGAGTGCTCGCGAGTCTTCGCTCACAGGGTGAGGCTCTGGTGCTATCCACGTGCAACCGCACCGAGATCTACGTGGTGAGTCCGAATCTCCGCGCATCGCCGGCAATGCTCGCGGATCTTAGAGGCTTGGATCCCGATGAGCTTCATCCCGCTTGCTACACGCTTGCGGACGAGGGCGCCGTCTCTCATCTGCTGCGGGTGGCCTCCGGACTCGATTCGATGGTCCTCGGGGAGACGCAGATCCTCGGCCAGGTCCGCGATGCATTCGATGCCGCGCTGGCCGGAGGAACGGTGGGCCGAGTGCTGGGGCGCGTGCTGCCGCTCGCGCTCGAGGTAGGAAAACGAGCCCGATCCGACACTGCGATCAGCCGACGCCCGCTGTCCCCTAGCTCCATCGCAGTTGATCTCGCTCGGCGAACACTGGGAGATGTCCGCCCCCTGGTAGCCCTGGTGATCGGAGCCGGTGATGCCGGCCATGCGGTCGCGCGGAGTCTCAGGGCGGCTGGCGTAGCGCGTATTCTGGTTGCGAATCGCTCCGCCGAGCGTGCAGCCACGCTGGCCGCGTCGGTTGGAGGGGAGCCCCTTCCTTATGCTGACCTTCCCAATGGGCTGGTCGAGTCGGACATCATCATCGCGGCCACTGGAGCCAGCGACCACGTGCTCACGGCACCCCTGGTTTCCCGCGCCCTCGACGAACGTCGTGGCAGACCGCTCCTCTGCATCGATATCGCCATGCCCCGCGACATCGATCCGGATGTTGGAAAACTCCCTTCCGTGGTGCTGCGCAACATCGACGATCTGGAGGCAGTCTGCGCCGCCAATCTCCGGGACCGCGAAAGCGAGATCGCGGCGGTCGAGACGATCGTCGACGAGGGCCTCGCCGATTATCGGGAGTGGAAGGCGGTGGAGCCGCTCCTCCCGACCATTGGCGCACTTTACCAGCGCGCAGAAGCTATCCGCCGTGCCGAGCTCGACCGCACGGTCCCCCGCTTGAAGCGGCTTTCCTCGGAAGACCGGGACATGATCGACGTCATGACGGCCGCTATCGTGCGGCGCCTGTTGCACACGCCTGTGGCCGCCCTGCGGGCTCGCGGTGGAGACCCTCGCGCGCCCGAGCTAGCGGAGGTCGCCCAGGAGCTGTTCGCTCTGTCGGCGGAGGATACCGCAGACCTGAGCCGATGACCACGGGATGCCACCCCAGTCGGACCTTCGTGCTCGGCACCCGCGGCAGCGCGCTGGCTGTGCGTCAGGCTAACCTGGTTCGCGACGCCATACTTCGCATCAAACCGGAAGCCGAGATCCAGCTCAGCGTGATCCGCGCTCACGGCGACGAGCCGACCCGAGACGAGCGCGATCACGCTTCCTTTACTGCTGAGTCGACAGTGCTTCCTTCGGGAGAAGGTATTTTCGTTCGATCTATCGAGACCGCACTGATCGAACGAAGAATCGACCTGGCCGTGCACAGCTTCAAGGATATGCCTTCTGTCGGGCCCTCAGAGCTGAGCGTGGGCGCCTTTCCCGTCCGCGAAGATCCCAGAGACGTATTGGTCGCCAAGCATGGACACACCCTGAGCAGCTTGCCGACCGGGGCTGTGATCGGCACGGGGAGTCCACGCCGCCGTGCGTTACTGCTCACCGCCCGCCCGGATCTCAGGGTTGAGCCGGTGCGTGGAAACGTTGACACTCGCCTTCGATCTATCCAGGGCCATGATCTTGCGGGCATCGTGCTCGCGGCAGCTGGGCTCAAGCGTCTGGGCCGCCAGTCAGAGATAACGGAATGGCTAGACCCGGCGACGTTCGTACCGGCGATTGGCCAGGGGACGCTCGCAGTTCAGGTCCGGACGGAAGACGAGGCGACGCTAGAGCTGGTGCGCTGTATCGACGATCCGGATAGCCGAGCGTGCGCCCTAGCTGAGCGTGCGGTGGCAATTCGAGTAAATGCTGGCTGCACGCTGCCGGTGGCGGCCCACGCTCGGCGGGACGGAAGTCAGATTGCCATTCACGCGTTCATCCTGGCTCAAGATGGACGCTCACTCGTCCGGGCCGAGCTGCGCGGCCCATCCGACCGGGCCGAAGAGATAGGCAGCACGGTCGGAGACCTGCTGTTGGAGGGTCAGAGGACCTCCCCTTGACGAACCAGGCGCTCGCAGGTATCTGCGTCCTCGTGACGCGTCCTACGGACCAGGCGTCCCGTCTCTCCGAAGCTCTTCGGAGTGAGGGCGCCGAAGTGCTCGAGCAGCCGTCAATACAAATAGATCCACCGCTGGACTGGACTCCCGTCGACGAAGCGATTCATAGAGACGGTTACGACTGGATTGTGTTCGCCAGCGTCAATGCCGTTCGTTTCTTCATCGACCGCGTCGTTGCCGCCGCTGCGGGCATCGCGCCAGGAACAGGGACCGCTGTTTCGGGTGGCGCGCACCAAACCGATCTAACCCAAACCGGAGCACTGGCCTGGTTTCGAGCGGTCCAGGTGGCGGCGATTGGCCCGGAGACGGCCCGGACGCTCGAGCATTTCGGCGTTCGGCCGGACCTCGTGCCGGAGGAGTACGTGGCTGAGGCACTCGCCGCTTCGATGGCAGACTCCATTCCACTGCAGGGCCACCGCGTGCTGCTGCCGCAGGCCGAGATGGGACGGGACACACTCGCCGCTGCTCTGAAGGAGGCCGGCGCGCTCGTAGACCGGGTCACCGTGTATCGAACGGTCTTCCCTGTGCCTACGCCAGCGATCATCGACCGCCTCCGGCGAAGCGAGATCGACCTCGTAACTTTCACCAGCTCGTCCACGGTCAGGAACCTGGTCCAGATGCTGGGGCCCGAGGCGGGGGCCCTGAAGGCTTGCGTCACTGCCTGCATCGGTCCCGTGACCGCCGAGACCGCAGCCGAGCTGGGGCTCGTCCCACGGGTTGTTGCGACCAGCTACACCATCCACGGACTCGTCGAAGCGATCCGCGGCTACTATGTAGGCAGGTCGACAAGTGCGCGCGACGGAGGGGCGCATTGACGGACATTCTCAAGCCAGACGCCCAGCAGATCACCGGCGTCCGCGAGACGGCCGGTTTCCCATCGGTTCGGATGCGGAGGCTCAGACGAACGCCTACGCTGCGTTCGCTGGTGCGCGAAACCCGCCTGGTGCCGACAGATTTCATACAACCATTCTTCGTTACCGAGGGGAGCGGCATCCGAGTCCCGATCAGCTCCATGCCGGGCGTGTCCCAGCTTTCGATCGATGAGCTCCTCAAGGAGACTCGTGACAGCGCCTCACTGGGCATTCCCGCGATCATCCTGTTCGGGATTCCCGACCAGAAGGACGAGGTGGGCAGCGGCGCCTACGCTCGGGATGGGATCGTTCAGCGCGCGGTCAGAGCCATAAAAGATGCTGCGCCCGACCTGCTCGTCATCACCGACGTGTGCCTCTGCGAGTACACGAGCCACGGGCACTGCGGAATCGTCGAAGACGGCGAGGTCCTCAACGATGCCTCACTGGAGTTGATTGCGCGGGCCGCGCTTTCCCATGCCGAAGCCGGCGCGGACATCGTCGCGCCATCTGACATGATGGACGGCCGAGTCGCGGCGATCCGGTCGGCTTTGGACACTGGGGGAAAGAGTGCCACGCCCGTGCTGTCATACGCGGCAAAGTACGCATCGTCGTTCTACGGACCGTTCCGGGAGGCGGCGGAATCCGCTCCTCAGTTCGGTGACCGGCGTGCCTATCAGATGGACGCGGCGAACGCGCGCGAGGCGCTCCGTGAGGTCCAGCTCGATGTGGATGAGGGCGCCGACATGGTGATGGTGAAGCCCGCTCTCGCCTTCCTCGACGTGCTGTGGCGAGTGAAAGAGAAGTCGCCGGTGCCGGTCGGCGCCTACAACGTCAGTGGCGAGTACGCCATGGTTAAAGCGGCAGCCGAGCGGGGATGGATAGACGGCCAGGCAATCATGATGGAGATTCTGCATTCGATCAAGCGCGCCGGCGCGGACTTCATCCTCACCTACCACGCTCGCGAAGCCGCCCGCATCCTCGCCTGGAAGTGACCGGCCCCCGCTCCGCGGAACTCTTCGAGCAGGCAAGAGCGCTCTTCCCCGGCGGCGTCAACAGCCCCGTCCGGGCTTTTCGCGCGGTCGGCGGCACGCCACCCTTCATCGCGTCGGGAAGTGGCTCGACAGTCGTCGACGTGGACGGCCGGAGCTATGTCGACTTCGTGGGCTCCTGGGGTCCGCTCATTCTGGGGCACGCGCACCCCGCAGTAGTCGAGGCCATTGCGGACGCGGCCCGAGGCGGCACGAGCTTTGGCGCGCCCCACGAGCGCGAGCTCCGTCTCGCCGATCTCATCATCAGCGCCATGCCGTCGATCCAGCGATTGCGCTTCGTCTCGTCGGGCACCGAGGCCACCATGAGCGCGCTCCGAGTCGCGCGAGCCTTCACCCGGCGGAACAAGGTTCTCAAGTTTGACGGCGGGTACCACGGCCACAGCGACGGCTTGCTGGTCGCCGCCGGCTCCGGCCTGCTCACCGCGGGCCTGCCCGCCAGCGAGGGCATACCGCCCCCCTGGGCAGCAGAGACCATCAGCGTGCCCTACAACGACCTTGGCGCCGTGGAGGCTGCGTTCCAGCGCCACCGGGGCGAGATCGCGGCGCTCATCGTTGAGCCCGTGGCTGGCAACATGGGAACCATCCCACCTGAGCCCGCATTCCTCGCTGGACTTCAGGAGCTGACCCGCCGTCGGGGGGCTTTGCTCGTCTTCGACGAGGTGATCACGGGCTTCCGGGTCGGTCCCGGCGGCGCCCAGAAGCTGTACGGGGTAGCGCCGGACCTCACGTGTCTCGGCAAGATCATCGGCGGCGGCCTCCCGGTCGGCGCGTACGGCGGCCGAGCCGACGTCATGGCGCTGGTCGCTCCGGAAGGTCCCGTCTACCAAGCCGGCACGCTTTCCGGAAATCCCGTGGCCATGGCCGCGGGTATCGCCACACTCGAGGAGTTGACGAAGCTCGGCGCCTACGATCGACTGGAGACGCTGGGGGCCAGGTTGGCCTCCGGTCTGATGCGCGCCGCCGGAGCAGTCCAGGTTCCGCTCGGAGTCCAACGGGTCGGCTCTATGCTTACCCCGTTTTTCTGCGAGACCTCTGTCACCGACGAGGCCTCAGCCAAGCGGTCCGATGCCGACCGCTATGCCCGCTTTTTCCACGGCCTACTCCGTCGCGGCGTGTACCCCCCGCCCTCCCAGTTCGAGGCCTGGTTCGTCTCGCTGGCGCACACCGAGGCCGAGATCGATGCGGTGATCGCCGCGGCGGAGGAAGCGCTCCGTGCCTGACCAAGCTCAGGTTGAGCGTCCCAGTCGAACATCCCACGCGATTTGGCCGGCGGTTCCGTGATCCGAAACCACTGAGAAGCTACCTCCTCGCTACGCGCCACAGCAGGGCGATGGTGAGGCCAACCAGCGCGAATCCAATCACCGGATTCTCTTCCAGGGGACGAATCCAACGGAGGGCGGCCCGCAGGGCGTCTTCGATGGAAGATGGGTCCTGGCCCAGACGGTCGCGAATCAGCTCCGCGATCCAGGTCGGGAGGGGCGATGGCTCGAGGGTTCCGGTCCCAAACTCAGCCAGGCTGATGGGGTCGAGGCCTACGGCCACCCAGCCGCACTGCCCATCCGGGTCCAGGACCAAACGCCACGTAACCGGGACGCCGTCGTTCCTCGCGCCCGGGAGATAAGCGAAGGTCCGAAGGGGAGTGCCGGTCGCCCAGGCGCCGATCGGCGCAGATCGCTCGGACGGCTCGGGGCGTATGGGGGCAGGCGCACCCTGGACCCATACGAGCGATGCTTCTCCGAACGTCCCATCCGGCAGCCGGGCGGCGGGGACTCCCTGGATGCGACCGGGGACGTCGCAGGCTTCGAATAGCGCGTCAGCTTCGATGCGGGCGAGGACGTCCGGCGGCGGCTCTCGCGGTGGGCCCTTCCAACGCGTGGCCAGGGCGCGGGTCTCACCGAGGTACTGCGCCCCATAGGTCTGGCTCGGTTCGATCTGTGACCCTTCAACCCACTCGTTCCAGCTCGTGACGATGATCATGTCAGGGTTCGAGGCGATGGCCCCCGCCCAGGTCTCGCGATAGAAACCCACACCGGCGCGGTCGCGCGCGAACGCGTCGGCTCGTCCGGTGCGGCGATCGTCGTAGCCCGGCATGACCGTCGCAACCCAGAGCTTGCGGTCACGCAGGGCCACCGCCTGCTGCCGCGTGCGGCCCGCGTACGCAGCGAGCACTTGGGCGACATTCGGTGCCCAGGCAATGCTGTAGGGATGAATGCCGTCAAAGACCGCGAGGTACTGAAACTGGTCTCCCTCGCCGATCCAGAGCGTCCGCCCTTCAGGGTCCACCTCGCGCCGCACTTCGCGCCAGGCTTCGATCGAGGAGGACAGACCGTCGGTAGGTATGGCCCCGAGCCGCCAGAAGAAGATGACCGGCTTCCCTTCAAAACGGAGATAGGCCGGGTGTCCGCCGTGGGTCCGGATGGCATAGCTCAGCGCCTCGACAAAATCAGCGCGCGAACGCAGGAAGCTGCTGTCGGTCTCGAAGCCAACGCTGGCCGCAAAGCCGAGCCGCTCCGCGTTGGCGAGCACCAGCGTCAGATTGCGATCCGTGGGGTTTCGGGGCCCGAGCCAGGCGACGTTAAAGGCGTCGATACCGGCGCTTTGGGCCTGGAGGATATGTCGCTGGATGACCCGCGGGTCCGAAGACTCATAGAGCTGGGCGGGGAGGTCAGCAGTCGTCCCCGACCGCCAGGTGTCCATGTCGTACCAGGCGTAGTAGTAGGCGATCAGGAGTCGCTGGGGCGCTTGCTGCGCCAATGTCGGCGAGGTCGCCGTCAGAGCGGCCAGCAGCACGACGCCGGAAAGAAGTGCTGAAACAGCTAGTCGGGGCACTTGACCCCGATGATGCGAAACAGACGGACCGGCTCCGTGATGCCCCGCAACATCGCTTTCGTCGGCTCGACCCGTTCGGCAGCGGCGGTGAGCAGTTCCTCGACGCCTTCTTCGCCCCACCCCTCCGCCGTGATCATGATCTCTCCACCGTAGCACTCGTGCTCGGTGCGCGCCGCGATGTTCACTGCCGTCCCAAAGTAGTCCAGTTTGTCATTCAGGGTCACGGCCAGGCACGCTCCCGAGTGAATGCCCACCTTCAGAAGGTGCGTGGGGTCGACACCCTCCGCGGCCCCGAGCTCCCTGATCCCACACTGCATCTGGAGGGCGCAGCCGACCGCGTCTTTCGTGGACGGAAATACCGCCATTACTGCGTCGCCAATGGTTTTCACCATTGAGCCGTTGTGGCCGCGAATCGCGGGGTCGAGGACCCGGAAGTGGTCCTGCACGAGCCGAAACGCTCGCGCCTGACCGATCCGCTCGTACATTGCGGTCGAGCCCGAGAGATCGGTGAACAGCAGGGCCAGTCTCTGGATCGCCACCTGCAGACCGGGGGCGAGCACTTCCGACGAGAAGAGATCGCGGAACTCCGCCATCGTGCTCACCAGGGCGGCGGTCGCCGCGGTGTCGGCCCAGCTCTGCTCCTCGAGCGCCACGACGGCCGGCGCTTCGAGGTGGCTCTCGATCTCCAGAGCCACCTGCTCCCCAGCAAGCCGTAGCAGCGGGGGAACCATACGCAGAGGCTCCACCGCCACAGCGCTCGCCTGGTCTCCCGGCCGCTCACCGACCTCGATGAGCGAGGCGCCGCTTTGAGGCGAGCGCAACCGATACTGCCCGGCTGGCAGCCGCAACTCCCACGTCCGGGATTCTCCGGCGGGCAGCTCCGTCTGGGCGATCACGTGGGGCGTGTTCTGGGGGCCCCCGATGCAGAACACGCCTTCGACCGCGTCGCGGATCGCCGTCGCGGGACGGAACCGCACCTCTACCAGGCGATCAAAACTGGCATCGAACGTCACGGCGCAGGACTCGCAGTGGGCTTGCCCGGTCATCTCCGCCAGCGTGCCCACACTCTCCTTCGGGACCCGACAGACGGGGCACAGCACGTCCCAGCGCATCTCCAGCAACCCGACGGTTGTGGCCCTGAGAAAGCTCGCCAGGGTCGCGCGGCGGTCTTGGCCCCAGAGGTCAGCCAGCTCGAAGGCGCGCATGCTCGAAACCCGGTCGTCCGGCGCTTTGGCGAGGTGGGCTTTCAGGAGCCCGCTGATCTCGGGGTCGCCCCCCACCCTGACGAGCTCCGCCGTCAGCTGCTCGAGCCGTCGCTCGTCTTTCACGTCCGGTGCTGGGCCCGCAAACACGGCCATCTGCGCCTGGACCGAGGGCGCCTCCGCTCCAGTCGCCCCGCCGCGTTGCTTCAACAGCTCGGACTCGTACCGTCGACACCGTGTCAGCACCCGGGAAGTCGACTGCGGGCCCACCAGGAGCCTGGCCGCCAGCACCCCGAGAACGTGGCGAGGAGTGATGTCAGCCCAGACGCGCACCGTCGTCCTACCTTCGCGCGGGATGAGCTGCGTACCCCCGTGTACGCGCGTGAACGGCCCCACCTCGTACTCGCGCAGCACGCTGTACTGGTACGGCTTGACGAACTCAAACGGGTGCTCGCGCCAACGGGAGATCGTGAAGCCCAGTTGCCGGTACGTTCCGGTCGGCACGCTACCGCCGTCCTCTCGCGGAGTGAACTCGAAGTGGGCGACGGGCAGGCCAATCGATCGGTTCAGACGCTGCGTGTCGGCCACCAACGGCCACAAGTCCTCCGGACTCAGGGATGACTCGAGGGAAGCCTCGAAGTGCAGGGGTTCGAGACTCATGACGGGGAATCTCCGGCCGGCCCAACAGGACGTGCCGCGGCTTCTCCGGAATCCCTGAACCGGGTCCGATTCCTCGACTGGTCGGTGTGCCGCTCGATGGCCAGGGTGATCAGCCGATCGATGAGCTCTGGATAGGTGACGCCGCTGGCGGCCCAGAGTCGTGGATAGGCGCTCATGGGAGTAAACCCCGGGATCGTGTTGATCTCGCTTACGTATAACTCGCCGTCAGTCTGGCTCCAGAGGAAATCGACTCTCGCCATCCCATTGGCGCCGATGGCGCGGAAGCCGTCCACCGCCAGGCAGCGAATGCGCTCTGCAATCCCCTCCGGGATGTCCGCCGGAATCCGCAGGCGCGTCCGCTCGTCCTCGTACTTCGCCACGTAGTCGTAAAACTCCCGAGCCACGACCACCTCGCCGACGACCGAGGCCTCAGGCTCGTCGTTCCCCAGCACTCCGCACTCGAGCTCGCGAGCATTGACGCCCCGCTCAACGATGATCCGGGACGAGAACTCGGCGGCCACATCCAGCGCGGCCGCGAGCCCGTCGCCACTCGTCACCTTCGAGATCCCCACGCTCGATCCCAGATTTGCCGGCTTCGCGAAGCAGGGATAACCCACGGAATTCGCGACTCGGTCCGCGACCGTGGACGGCTGCCGCTCCCAATCGAACCGGCTGACCTCTACCCAGGGAACCACGGGAATCCCGGACGCCGCGAACACACGTTTCATTAGGATTTTATCCATGCCCACCGCGGAACCCAGCACACTAGAGCCAACATACGGGACCGAAGCCAGCTCCAGCAGACCCTGGATGCAGCCGTCCTCCCCAAAGGTGCCATGCACGAGCGGAAATGCCACGTCGAAGGGCTCCGGAGCCCCGTCACTTCTCTCGGTCCGGGCCAGCCCCCGCTCCCGCGGGTCGGCGCTCGGCAGGAGGCGAGAGCGGTCCGACGCGCCGCCCGCCAGCAACGCGTCCGGCTCGACCGCGTGCCACGAGCCTTCCTGCGTGATGCCGATCGGGACGGCTTCGTAGCGCTCCGGGTCGATGGCCGCCAGCACCGACCGCGCGGATTGGATGGAGACTTCATGCTCACCGGACCGTCCGCCGTAGATCACGCCCACCCGAAGGCGGTGACGCTGCACGCGCTTCCTCCTGGATGAAGATGGATTTCGGCAGTGGCGCCCGCTCCCTCCGGGGGAACGATTGAGCACTGAAGCTGGGTTGTTTCATTCCGGCACGCGGGCTTGCACGAGTATAGCCAGCGTTCTGGGGGTGTACACTAGTGGGACAAGTTTCAAGATCGCGCCGCGTATTTCGCGGGCGCAGGACATGCCCGCATGAGCGTCATCCGCCGCATCCTGAGGCGCCTCGTGCTGCGCCTCGCGCGGGCTGGGATTCGAAGGCGCCGCGCTATGCTCGTTGCGTCGTTTGCGCTGGTCGGGCTCATGGTCGCGGGCGTGCTGGGCGCGTTCTCCGGCACAGGACTTTCCTCGCCGCTGGGGGGCGGCGGGGACGTCCGGGCTCGCGGCGACAACGAGCCACAGGCAACCGCGCTCTACCTGCGCGGCCAGGAACTGTACGACGCCAAGCTGGTGTGGGACGCCTACAGCGAGCGTGTCTTGCGCGAAGGGCAGCAGCGCGGCTTGAGCCTCGAAGACACCCAGCGCCAGCTGGATAGAGCACGCCAATCGGGAACCAAGATCGAACGCGTGGATTACATCGGAGGCTACCCGATCTCTAACGGCAGCATGCATTTCTACGTCGTTTTTCGATCCGACCCCAGCCGGAGAGAGGCCGTGGCAGTACCATACGTCTTTACTCTGGACGCCAACGGGAAGATCGACTCCGTCGAGTAGTTGAGGAGGATCGCTTGAGCACTGCAATCAAGGCACCGCCGGCCCACGACGAGCTCGATCACCGGATTGACGACATCCTCGACCGGATGGGGATGTTCCTCTTCTTCTGGGCGCGCATCCTTATCGTGTTCGGCTCCATCGGGACGCTCGCGTGGCTCATTTTCTTCTCGCCATGGTCGAACGTCATCCGAGAGCCCTTCATGTTCGCCATGCTGATGCTGTTCCAGATCATGTTTGCGATCGTGTTCGTGATCATCCAGTTCGCGGCGATCTTCTGGTTCCTGGGCCGGTCACGCGTCTATTGGATCATGCCGGGGGAGACCGGACTCAGCTTCGAGGACTACCGGGGGAATCCGGACATCCTCGAGGTCGCCCGCCGCATCGTGACTCTGCTCAGAGGCGTCAAGCACTTCCGCGACATGGGTGGCGAGGTCCACCGAGGGCTCCTGCTGATTGGACCGCCGGGCACCGGTAAGTCCTACCTGGCCCAGTGCATCGCCACCGAGGCCGGTGTTCCCTTCTGCTACGCCAGCGCGCCCAGCTTCACGTCCATGTTCTTCGGCATCTCGAACCTCAAGGTCATGATGCTCTACGGCAAGGCGCGAAAACTGGCGCGCCGGTTCGGCGCCTGCATCGTCTTCGTCGACGAGATCGACGCCATCGGGGCGTCCCGAAGCGGCGGCGGCGCCGGAATGGGCGGCGGGATGTTCGGGGGCATGATGGGGGGCGGCAGCGGGCTCCTCAACGAGCTTCTCATGCAAATGGACCCGCCGCGAATCGACGACACGCGCAAGAACCGGATGCTCCGCGCCATGGGCTTGCGCGCCCGGGGCGCCGAGCGGCCCGCCGTCCTCACGATGGGCGCCACCAATATTCCCCAGGTCTTAGACCAGGCCTTGCTGCGGCCGGGCCGCTTCGACTGGAAGATTCAGATTGACGCGCCGGATTTCGATGGCCGGAAAGAGGTGCTGGAGTACTACCTCGACAAGGTCGCCCACGACCCCAATCTTCCGGTTGACCGCATCGCGCATGAAACCACCGGTTACTCCCCCGCCTCCATCAAGTACATCGTCAATGAGGCCGTCGTCGTGGCGCACTTCGATGGGCGAGATCTCATGGAGTACAAAGACTTCGTGATGGCACGCGAGATGTATGAGTGGGGCATCCGCCAGCCGATCAAGAGCATGTCCGAGGAGGAGCGGCGGCGGATCGCCGTCCATGAGACGGGGCACGCCGTGGCGCAGGTGAAGCTGCTCCCGAAAGAACAGCTGGTGCAGGTCACCATCGTCCGCCATGGCCAGGCGCTCGGCATCACGGGCAGCAAACCCAACGAAGAGGTCTATGGCTACAGCGTCGAGGAGCTGATGGCCCAGATTCAGGTATTCCTCGCTGGCAAGGCCGCCGAGCAGGTCTTCCTGGGGACTGAGTTCACGGGCGCCGGTAGCGATCTGCAGCAAGCGACCCGAATCGCCGGCGCGATCATCGGCCACTACGGCATGAACGGGAGCCTCTACGCCACCGGTGCGCTCGGCGAGGGCCCGGATCCCCGCATGCGCCGCGAGATCGAGCGGATTCTGGAGGACGAGTTCAAGAAAGTGAAGCATCTCCTGCTCGAGTACCGGGAGTCGTCCGACGAGATCGTGCGACGCCTGCTGGAGCGCGACGACCTGCTCGGGGACGAAGTGATGGAGATCATCGCCGCGCAGGACCGGGAGCGAGCTGCCCGCCTCGATGGCGGCGGCAACGGTCACTACCTGCCCGAAGCCAGCGCCAATGGCCACAGCAACGGCCACGCGGCGCCGGCGCCCACCGGGGAGATTCCGGCCCGCATCGATCCGGCCGTCGAGGGCCAGCAGCGCGAGACGGACATCGGACCCTCGCAGCCTGAGGCTGACCCGGAGCCGCCGCGGTAGTCGTCGCATCTACCCCCTCTCCTTTGCGGAAGAGGGTCGCGGTGAGGCGTCGTCTCCGAACCCAGAGATTTTGTCCCCTCCCCCCTCGCGGGGGAGGGCTAGGGTGAGGGGGCGTCCCCGTCAGATTCTGCTCGCCTCCAGCAACCCGGGAAAGCTGAAGGATCTCAAGGCCTGCCTCGGGGCGGGCCTTGAGATCCTGACCCCCGCCGACGTGGGCCTTTCGGCCGAAGTCCACGAGACGGGCGCCACATACGTCGAGAACGCCCGGCTCAAGGCTGAGGCCTACTTCGACGCGATCCGCGTCCCCACCCTCGGCGAGGACTCCGGTCTGGAGATTGCCGCGCTAAACGGCGGTCCCGGAGTTTTCAGCGCTCGCTTCCAGGGGCTACCCGATGGCCCAATCAAGAATGCGCACATTCTCCAGTTGCTGGCGGGCGTGCCCCCATCGCGGCGGGGGTGTCGGTATCACTGCGTGATGGTGCTCGTCGAAGCCGACGGCTCCCAGCGTGCCTTCGAGGGTACCTGCGCCGGACGGATCGCTCCGGAGCCCACGGGCCATGGCGGGTTCGGCTTCGATCCCATCGTGTTCATTCCCCGGCTCGGCCGCACGCTGGCGGAGTTGTCCGACGAGGAGCGGCTCGCCATCAATCACCGCGGCCGAGCCGCGAGGAAGCTGGCGCGATATCTCACCTCGCGCGAACGAGCACTCATCCCCTCCCCCCTTGCGGGCGAGGGCTATCGCAGCGACTGAGGGGGCGCCCTCGCCGACTCCCTATAATTCCGAGTCAACGGGGATTAGCGCAGTCTGGCAGCGCGCCTGGTTTGGGACCAGGAGGTCGCCGGTTCAAATCCGGCATCCCCGACCGATGCATCGACAGAGACCCGGAGAGCCGGTCCTTGGTGCCAGTGACCGCGCCTTGCTTCAGTTAGCCACCCCGGCGCTTGACAGCGCCCCGCAGTATGCGAATACTCCGTCGAATTACGCGCGGAAATAGCGTGGAGCGGTGACCCGTGGCAGAGCCGGCCAGCAGGCGGACACCGTCGCGTAAGCGGCCGGTGACGCAGTACGACCATCCGGAAGACACGCGGCTAAACAACCCGCCGGTGGGCCTGGTTACCCCGCGCACCGACCCGGACGTTGGGAAGAAACGCTACGCGTACGACCCGCACATCGATCCCGCGCTCCAGTTCGACTCCCAGGGCGCGGAGATCGAAGACATCATCGATGCTGGGCTGGCGGCCAACGACCTGGAGGAAGCGAAGGGTGCGCTCGAAGAGCTGAAGCGGCGGCGCGAGCCCTATCTCAACTGGGCGGGCAAGGCGGAGCGCACCTCTTTTCAAGTTCCCACGGTCAGCTTGCACGTGCACGAGCGGATCGACCCGAAGACGATCATCGAGGCGGTCCGAAAGCGCGGCGGGGACACGCTCCAGCAGCTCGGACTCTTCGAGACGCCCGGGGCGAATCCGCCGCTTCGGGACGCGATCGAGTTCTATCAGCACGACCAGGCGTGGGCGAACCGCCTCATAGCCGGCGACTCGCTGCTGGTGATGAACTCCCTGCTGGAAAAGGAAGGCATGGCGAGCAAGGTGCAGATGATCTACATCGACCCGCCATACGGCATTCGGTACGGGTCGAACTTTCAGCCGTTCGTGAACCGGCGGGACGTGCGGGACGGCCGCGATGAGGATCTGACGCAGGAACCCGAGATGATTCGGGCCTTCCGCGATACCTGGGAACTGGGTATCCACTCGTACTTGACGTATTTGCGGGATCGCCTCCGTCTCGCTCGGGAGCTTCTGCACGAAAAGGGAAGCGTCTTCGTACAAATCGATGACGAGAACTTGCATTTAGCACGCAACCTGATGGACGAGATCTTTGGGGAACGGAACGCGGTCGTGACCATCGTGCTAAAGAAAAAGGGGGCTACTACCACTACAGATCCCGTAAACGACTACCTCCTTTGGTATGCAAAGGATCGGTCCAACCTAAAGGTCAGAGATCTTTTCCTGGAAAGGAACCGCCCTGAAGACGACCCTAAGTTCAACACGCTGATCCGAGGGGCCGATGAGTTGGTCAGGATCACCGGGCTTCAACCCGAGAGGGTCGAGGAGCTTCTCCTCGACGGCTATGAGTTTGCGCGCGTGAACTATCCCCTCGTTAGCCAGGAGCCAAGCGCGAGACGGAGCCTCGACTTCCATTGGAACGGCAGACCGTTCTCCTGCGGGGTCAATCGGCATTGGACTTTCGATCCCGGGACGCAGATGCGCCGACTAGCGGACGCGGGCCGTTTGTTCGATAGCGGTGGCAAGTCGCTAGGCGGTGTCATCCGCTGGTCGGACTTCCCCTACGTGATTCTGACGAACATGTGGGATGACCTCCACGGGGATCAGGAGCCAATATATGTGGTCCAGACCAACCGCAGGGCGCCCGCACGTTGCGTTCTGATGACCACCGATCCGGGCGATCTCGTGTTCGACCCCACGTGCGGATCTGGGACCACGGCTTACGTTGCCGAACAATGGGGGCGGCGGTGGATCACATGTGACACTTCTCGCGTATCCATCACCCTCGCTAAGCAGCGTCTCATGACTGCCAGTTACGACTACTACGATTTGGCGCACCCGGACGAGGGCGTGCGGAGCGGCTTCGTGTACGGGACAGTTCCCCACGTCACCCTCAAATCAATCGCCAACGATGAGCCTCCTGAGCAAGAGACGCTTTATGACCAATCGCGCATAGATCGATCCAAAGCCCGCGTGACCGGCCCCTTCACCGTCGAAGCCGTGCCGTCACCGATGGTGCAGCCGCTGGATGGGCCCGCTCAGGTGGCGGCCGGGGACGGCTCGGTGGCACGGACGGGGGAGACGCTGCGGCACGCGGAGTGGCGAGCCGAGCTGCTGAAAACGGGCGTGCGGGGGAAGAACGGGCAGATGATCACGTTCTCCCGCGTGGAGCCGCTGCCGGGGACCCGGTATCTCCACGCTGATGCTGAGACGATGCCGAACGCATTGGGCGCGGAGAGCGTGCGCGAAGCGGGACCCGCCACGAGTGCCCAGCGGGTGGTGGTCTCCTTCGGGCCAGAGCACGCGCCGCTGGAGCAGCGGCAGGTGGAAGAGGCCTGGCAAGAGGCACTGACGCTGGCGCCGCGGCCAGCGATCGTGCTGTTCGCGGCCTTCCATTTCGACCCGGAGGCGGCGAAAGACATCGACGAGCTCACGCCTGACAAGATCGGGATGACGCTGCTCAAAGTCCAGATGAACACCGACTTGCTGACCGACGACCTCAAGAAGAAGCGGTCGAGCAACGAGTCTTTCTTCCTGGTGGGCCAGCCGGACGTTGAGCTGCGCGAGGTGAGGGACGGCAAGGCGAGCCCTCAGCCGCACCCCACGCCACCGCGCAACCCTCTCCCAGAGGGAGAGGGAGCATCTAGATTTGTGGTTGAGGTGTTTGGGTCCGACTACTTCAATACGAAGACGGGCGAGATCGAGTCCGGCGACGTCCACAAGATCGCGATGTGGATGCTGGACACGGATTACGATGGGCGGAGCCTGTATCCGCGACAGGTCTTCTTCCCGATGGCGGGCGACAATGAGGGGTGGGGGCGGCTGGCGAGGAGCCTGCGCGCCGAGATCGATCCTGACCTGATCGAGGGCTACCGGGGCACGGTGTCCCTGCCGTTCGAGCGAGGCGAGCACGGGCGGGTGGCGGTGAAGATCGTGGACGATCGGGGCATCGAGAGCCTGAAGGTGATCGAGGTATAGGCCGTGGCGAAGATCTCCCAGATTGAGATTGACCAGCAGAAGCTGGCCGATTTCTGCCGCCTGCACAACATCCAGAAACTCTGGCTGTTTGGGTCCGTCCTGCGGGAGGACTTCCGCCCGGATAGTGACATCGACGTACTGGTCGAGTTTACGCCCGGCGCAAGGCTCTCGCTGGGGGACTTTGTTCGTGTCCAGCGGGAACTCGGGCAGATGCTCGGACGCGAGGTGGACCTGGTTCAACGCAAGTCTGTGGAGAGCGGCAGAAACTACATCCGGCGGCGGAACATTCTGGCCTCTCTTGAACCCCTTTATGTGGCGGGATGACGCTTACCTGCTCGATATGCTCATTGCGTCCCGGGATCTTCTCGATCTGGCCGCAGGCCTGTCGCGGTCGGAGCTGGAACGCAGCGCGCTGCATCAAAACGCACTAGCCTGAAAATAACGCTCCGGGGCTCACGCGGCCTTTGGCGTGAGCGTGACCTCGTAGCCAAGGCGCGTAATCCGGGCTACGGCGCGCTTCACCGTGGCGGTCTTGTCGCGTTCATCGAAATAGTTGGGTCCCAGGTCC
>JACQOR010000094.1 GCA_016202435.1 Chloroflexota bacterium | reverse complement strand
CTGCAAGGCCACGTCCTGCGGGGTCGTCACGATCACGACGCCGGCGATCGGGACCAACTGGGACAGAGAAAGGGGCGCATCGCCAGTTCCCGGCGGCAAATCAACAATCAGGTAGTCCAACTCGCCCCACTCGACATCTCGGAGAAACTGGTTGATGGCGCCGTGTACCATCGGGCCGCGCCAGATGACGGGGTTGTCGTCGTCCGCGACGAAAAAGCCGATGGACATGAGCTTCACGCCAAAGCGCTCCACCGGCACGATCTTGTTGTCCTCGGTGCCGTACATGTCTGGCTTGTCGTTCACGCCCATCATCAAGGGAATGTTGGGTCCATAAATGTCCGCGTCGAACAGTCCCACCTTGGCCCCACTCGCCGCGAGCGAGACCGCGAGGTTCGTGGCAACGGTCGACTTGCCGACGCCGCCTTTCCCGCTGGCGACCGCGACGACATTTTTCACCAGGGGAACGAGCCTCTCCCCCTGGGGTTGGCGGCTCGACGCCACGTTAAAAGTCATGTGGACGGCCACGTCTTCCACACCGGGCAGGGCCAGAACGGCAGTCCGCGCCTGCTCTTGCAGCTCGCCCCTCACCGGGCATGCCGGCGTCGTGAGCACCACGTCGAATCCCACCCTGGGCCCCTCGATGCGCAAGTTCTGCACGAAGCCCAGCGCCACGATGTCCTGGTGCAGGTCCGGGTCCCTGACGACACGAAGTGCGTCGAGAACCTGCTCCGTGCTGACTGCCATTCACGACCTCCTCACCTGCTTCCGGATGTTAGCATTTCGCCACACCCCGCCTGCTCATCGGGGGGCCTTCGGCCTCCAGGAAAGGCCGGGCTGCTCGGTGTACCCCAGGCCGCACCGGCTCAGGGTACGATTGGCCCGTGCTGATGCCTCTGCTGAAAGCCGCCTGGCTGCTCTTTGTTGCCAGAAGGGACACGCGCGGCTTCTACGACTCCATTGCGCGACAGTACGACCGCCTGGTCGCCGATCAGCCTGGCGCCGCTGCCGCCGCCTCATTTCTGGCCGAATATCTGGGCCCGAGCGCACCGGTCCGACGCATGCTGGAGCTGGGGTGTGGAACCGGTTTGTTCTCCCGGCTAGTTACCATCCTCGCCCGCGATCTTCATGGCGTAGACCTCTCCATGGGACAGCTGCGAGAGGCTCGCGCCCGCCTTCCGGATGCCCACCTGGTTCAAGGCGACATCCTGCACCTTCCTTACCGTGACGCCAGCTTCGAGGCGGTCATCTCTCTCGAAGTGCTGCCCCACTTTCCCCGGCAAGAGCATCGTTTCTTTGCCGAGTCCTTCCGCGTCCTCGCACCGGGAGGCCTCTTCCTAGTCGATCCGGCCTGGACGTTCTCGGTCGCGGGCCTGCGCCGCCGCCGGGCGAGTTCCCTTGGGTTCTTTGCCCGCATGGCTCTCCTCAGGCTGACCAACATCACCGCCTGGGAGCGGGTACCCAGCTCCGAAGAGCTCGTGGCCAGCCTCGCCGACGCAGGGTTTCAGGTCACCGCGTGCCCATCCGCGGACGGCAGGCAACGCACGTTCTTGGTAGGAAGAAAGGCCCTTCCAGCGCGCTAGTGCCTCCCAGTCATGCACGTTGCATTCTGCTATCATACGCGCCGCTGGTTCGGTTCGTACACTCGCGCCCACGGCGCTGGTCGGTTCGCACGGCGGTCTGGCCGGTATCCGCTCGACTCGCGTCACGGAATCGACCAAGACTGATACCCGAGGGATCAGCGGTGAGCTACGCGGACAAGACTCTGACCTGTCGTGATTGCGGACAAACTTTTGTATGGACCGCCGGCGAGCAGGAGTTTTACGCTTCTCGTGGCCTGGTGAATGAGCCCGGCCGTTGCCCTGATTGCCGCGCCTCTCGCCGATCAGCTCAGGCGGCGGGAGCCTACTCACCCTCCGCGGGCTGGTATGGCGGCGAGCGTGAGATGTACTCAGCCACCTGCAGCAATTGTGGAAAAGAGGCGCGCGTACCGTTCCAGCCCCGAAACGACCGTCCAGTCTACTGCTCGGAGTGTTTCGCCCAGATTCGCTCCCAAAGGCCCGCGAACTTCCGCTAGCCCCAACCAGCGGCAAGCCCGCCCTTCCCTCCTCACCCCGCGCAGGAGCGCCGTTCGCCAGGCGCTCAGGGCAGATCTGTACACTGAGCTCATTCACTTTTGTGTAACGTCGGCCCACGCCCTAACGTTTGTGTAGCGACTTCTAAAGGTTGATTGGTCCACAAACGCCACCGGAGATCGAGGAGTCGCTCGTCGTGCAGGCGATAGGTGGGGACAAGACTGCCTTCGCGCAGCTTTATGATCTCCACCACGACAGGGTGTATCGCCATGTGCTTTACCGCGTCCCCACCAGCGAAGATGCCGAGGATCTCACCCAGCTCGTGTTCCTGCAGGCCTGGCGCGCCGTCGGCCGCTACCGCATCACCGGCAGCCCCTTCATCGCGTGGCTTTTCACTATCGCCCACAACCTGACCATGAGCTTCTATCGTCGCAATCGGGCGACCGGTCCCCTTGAGGGGGATCCCAAAGAAGACCGTGTCGACTCAGACCCAGAGCGGCGGACCGAAACCGCCTTCGACCAGGAGCGGGTGCGCGCCGCAATTCGTCAGCTCCGCCCCGAGCACCAGCAGGTGATCACCCTGCGCTTCCTCGAGAATTTGGCTCACCGAGACATCGCCCTTTCAATAGGCAAGACCGAAGGCGCCGTTCGGGTCATTCAACACCGGGCCCTGGCGGAACTCCGCCGCGTCCTCGAGCGTGAGGACCGCTGATGGCTGCCGCCTCGCTACCCGATATCCTCGACCGCTGCCTCGACGACATTCGCGACGGCCGAGCGACGCTGGACGAGTGCCTCGCCCGCTACCCTGAATTCCGGGCCGACCTAGAGCCGCTGCTCCAAGTGGCAGCCAGCATTGCCCCCCTCCCCTCCCTCCCGGATCCCGCTCACAAGCTCGCGGCACGAGTCCGTTTTGTCGAGGCCCTTCATGCCGAGCCCGATAAGGCCAGCCTGGGAGAGCGAGTGCGGCGCCTGTTCCGGCCATCGCCGTCCTTCCGACTGGGGAGGCCGGGCCTCGCGTCCGTGGCCATCGTCGCTGCGCTCTTCTCCACGACCGGCGTCCTCTACGCTTCGGAGCAAGCCCTGCCAGGGGCGCCACTCTACGGCATCAAGCTCGCCGTGGAGCAGGTCCGGCTGTCGGCCGCTCTCAACGACGAGATTACGGCGCAGGTCAAGATGGAGATCGCCGAGCGGCGGCTCGCCGAAGTTGAACGGGCCGCAGCCACAAACGACACCACCGCGCTGCAGCTTGCCGCCGAGTACTACGCTCGCGCGGTTGACGACGCGAGCGCTACGCTGGATCGGATCCCGCCGTCGGATCTGGCTGTAATTGATCGGATCCAGGACAACCTGCAGCACCAGCAGGACGTCCTCTCTCGGGTCGCTGATAGTGCTCCCGCCATCACCAAGGACTCGTTGGACCGAGCCCAGCAGCAGGCACGGACGGGTCTCGAGCGAGCCGCCGCGGTGGGGGGCGGCGCCCGGGGCTCATCGGCGGCACCCGGGCGAGCCACCCCCACCCCCACGGTCAGGCCGACGTCGCCGCCCCCCACCGCCACCACGAGAATCACGGGCCAGATCGGCGCCACGTCCGCGGCCACAGCGGTGGTAATCCTCCCCACGGCGTTGCCCACGGCCATCCCCTCAGGCGACGCAAGTGAGGTTGCCACGCCTCCTCCGAGACCGAGCGCCACATCGGCTCGGCCTGCTACCCCTGACCCCACGGCGACCGCGCGTCGGCCGACCCCTAGGCCCGCGCGGGAGGACGATGAGGATGATACCGAGCAGGCTACGCCCATTCCCTTGATCACGGCTCCCGCGGGAACAGCCCTGCCAATCATGACCAGGGTGCCGGTCGAAACTGGGCGCAGAGACTCGGAGAACGAAGCTGATCACCGCGATCACGATGACGGAGACGAGGGCGAAAACCATCGTAACCCGACTGCCGCG
>JACQOR010000091.1 GCA_016202435.1 Chloroflexota bacterium | reverse complement strand
GCCCTCGGGGGTGGAGCCCTGAACGGGGCGGGTTCGCAGCGACCCGGGCCTCCCCTGTCCTAGCGGCGGCGGTGACCCGAGCGGGAACGCCGGGGGCGGGGGTGGCTTGCCAGCCGGAACCTTTGGGCTCTGAGATTCTCATGGTAACGTTCGAGGTCGCGGCGGTAGGTAGTAAGACGATAGATCACGAAGTATGCGGCGAGCCCGAGTATTGCCATCAGGTCCAACGCAAGCCAGATGCGCTTCGAGAAGAACGGCGCGTTCGCGTAGCGCACGACTGTCGCCAGCAACCCGAAGACCGCGAGCCAGACCAGCCAGGTGCCATACGTGCGCATGAGCCCCTCGTGCAGCGTGTTGCCGCGAGAGAGGAGTTGGGCCCGCGTTGACAGTAGCGCACCGAGAATTCCAATGAGCGCGAGGGCCACGGCTACGCTCAGGTAGGCTCCGCCCTCGACGGAGCGTGGGTCTTCGAGCAGGCGTTCCGGACTGAGCCACTCGGCGAGGCTGACGAGCAGGTCCACGAGTTGTTCTCCGCGACGGCGCGCGTAAGATACCGATTTGCAGGGGCGGCTCGCATCCCGTTGGGGATATTGGCCAAAGATATAATCGCGGTGGAGTACTTTTGTCTCTAGAAGAAGAGTTGGGCGAGGACCTTCACCAGGCGGTCCGCGCCCGCGACACGATCCGCCGCGACACGATCCGCCAGCTTCGCGCCGCCCTTCACAACGAAGCGATTGCGCGCGGGCGAAACCTGGCTCCCGAGGAATCCAGCGCGGTGGTGCGCCGTCTGGTGAACCAGCACAAAGACTCGATTGCTGAATTCACCAAGGCCAGCCGCGGGGAATTGGTGGCCAAGGAAGAAGCCGAGCTGGCTATCCTGGCAAGTTACCTTCCCCAGGAGCTCGGGCCCGAGGAGATCTCCGTGGCGGCCCGGGCGGCGATTCGGTCGGTTGGCGCAACTGGCAGACAGGACACCGGTAAAGTGATGCGGGAGCTTTCTGGGCAACTGCGCGGCAAGGCAGACATGCGGCTGGTGCACGCGATTGTCCAGGAGCTGCTCGCATGACGCTGGGCGGAGGGGAAGAGAGCCAAACTCCAAAGCCGGCATCCCGCCGCCGCCGCAGGCCCAGCCGGCGAGTTTCGCTCGAGGCTGATGCCGTTGTAGCGGCCGACGCCGAAGAAGCGAAGTCAGCGGCGCTGGCCCCGGGCCGAGGTGACTCCGCCGTGAAAGGGCCTCCGAGACGGCAGCGCAGGACTCCAGCGCCGCCGCCTCCCGTCCCGGAGGGAGCGGCGAGTGAGTCTGGAGGAGCCGCTGAGGACGACGGTACGGACGGCGGCATGGCTGCCGCCGCGGACCGCGAAACGGGCAGCGAACCCGAGGCAGGCGTCGGGCGTCCGGTCCGCCCGCCGGAAACCGTCTCCGTTGCTGTGGCCATCCCCAGGGGATGGGGACGCCGACTCGATGCGAAGCTGATCCGAGCGGTCGTCCTGCGCGCGCTAGAACTCGAACACTGGCAAGAGCCAGCGACGCTCGACGTGCTGTTCGTCCGCGATCGCGAGCTTCAGGAGATCAACGCGACGCGCCGGGGCGTAGACGAGGAGACCGACGTCCTGAGTTTCCCTCTCATGGACCTCAAGCCGGGACTGGGTCTGATCCAGGATTTCTTCGTCTTGCCGCCGGACGAGCGCCCGCATCTGGGCGATGTCGTTATCTCCGTCGACCGGATCGAGGCGCAAGCGAAGGAGGCGGGTCACTCGGAGCAGCGCGAGATCGCTTATCTCACGGTCCATGGCGTGCTGCACATCCTGGGCTACGACCATGAGGCGCCCCTCGACCGACGCGAGATGCGCTCGCGTGAAGAAGAGGTCCTGGCCGGCCTAGGGCTGCGCCGGGCGGCCGGCGAAGAATAGAGCGGCCACTCGGGAGGCGAGATGGAACGTGGCTCGGCTCCGACGTAGTTTTCGGGCCGCCTTTGCGGGACTCGCCCACGTCTCGCGGACCCAGCGGAACTGGCCCATCCACCTGGCGCTGGGATGTATCGCCATCGGAATGGGTCTCGCGCTGGAGCTTGCCCCCACCGAATGGGGCTTGCTGGCAGCCACGATAGGGCTGGTGCTCGCCCTCGAGGCCATGAATACCGCGGTCGAGGCGACGGTGGACGCTGTTGGCGGGCAGCAGACGGCGGCAGCGCGTCAGGCGAAGGACTCGGCAGCCGCCGCGGTCCTCATCGGCGCCATGGCCGCCATCGGGGTGGGCGCGGCCATTTTTGCACCGAGGCTGTTCGCGCTCTTGGCATAAGGGCCGGGCCGGAATCCAGCCATCCTCACCTGGGGCAACGCTCGCGGCCTGGACTCAGGAGCCGGAGCCCGGAGCACTCCTATTGGAGCAAGTATTCGAACCGGGGACCGGGCTTGCGGCCTAGCACGCGCTGAACGAACTTCCGCGCGGCCTCCACGCCTCCGTCGCCAATGCGAAAGGCCACGACCGACCCAACCACGAACCCGGCCGCGGTCCCGAGCGCGATGCCGATCGCGAACATCACGTCCTTGTTCAAACTCTGGCTGCTTTTCAACACTCTGCCTCGCTACTGGATCTGCACGACGGGTCGCGCTTCGGACCAAAAGCGCTCTAGGCCGTAGAACTCTCGCTCTTCTGATCCGAAAATGTGCACGACCACGTCACCGAAGTCCAGGAGCACCCATCCGGACGCCCCGTCTCCCTCGACGCGCGTACGGCGCTTCGGATCCTCCCGCCGTACCGCTTTCACCATATCGTCCCGCAACGCCGTGAGCTGCCGCTCCGAACTCGCGCTACAGATCACAAAATAGTCGGCCAGCGGAGAAACCCATTGCAGGTCGAGCATGACGATATCACTCGCCTGCTTGTCCGACGCGATCTCCACTATTTGTTTCGCCAGCTCCGCGGATTCCAGCGGATCGGACCCCTGCTACCGACTGCGTACAACAATGGTAAGATAATCACCCGATTTGATCAATAGCGAGCGGAACTGGCACAGTCCGATCACACAACGCGAACCCGTACGACTACCGGCAGATGATCTGAGGCCTCGGCTGACCCGACATGTGACTCCAGCACCTGCAGTGACGGACTCGCAAATACGTGGTCGATCCGCCATTTGGGATCGGTGGCCCGCCACGTCCGATCCGTCACCCCCAGGCTGGCGGGTCCATCGATGAAGCCGCTGGCGAGGATCATGCTTAGCTCAGGCGCCGACGCCTCCGCGTTGAAGTCGCCCACCAAGAGAGCCGGCATTCGACTCGCGGCAACCCACAGCAGCTCGCCCGTCTGAGCCCTTCGCACGCCCACCGCGTCCTCCCCGCGGTCGAAATGGGTTCCCAGAACCAGCAGCGGTCCACGCTCGGTAGCAACGACCGCCTCCACTGCCCCACGCTGGAGGGCTCCCGGCGCGCGTGCCTCATACCGATAGCTTCTCCCGTCGGCGCGGTAGCGGCTCAAGATGAGGTTACCGTGCAGATCACCCGCCGCGGCTCCGAAGATCCCCTGCATTCCCAGCCGCTGACCGAGCCAGAGTGCCTCGTCTGCGCCAGTAGCGATCAGCCAGCCACGAGAGATCTCTTGCAATACCACCACGTCGGGTTGCTCACGCTCGATGGTCCTCGCAGTGCGCTCGAGGTCCCAGCGATCGTCGCTCCCGAACCCTGCCCGCACGTTGTAGGTCATGACAGTCAGCTCGCGTGGGGCAATCTCCGCCGCGACGGGCTCAGACCACGTGACGACCCGCATCAGCCCCAACGCGACCACGATCCCGGCCCCGCCGCGGGCTAGCCAGGACACATCCACGGGCCTCGCTTCGGCTCGGGGAAGCATCACCACACCGCTTCCGAAGGTGCAGCAAGCGAGCCCCAGTGCCGCCAGCAGCGCCCACGGGAAACCCTCCGAGAGAGCGTAGGCGCTGTAGGCCAACGCGAGAAAGACCAGCAGCCCGACCGCCAGAAAGACGCTTGTGGCCGCCGCGCTGCCACGCGTGGCCGGTTGCTCGGCAGATCTCAGGGAACCCGCCAGCATCAGCGAAGTCGAGGCAGAGCTGATTCCGGCCCACAACGCCCCGAGGGCCCAGCCGTTCCAGAGAGGGAAAAGGGCCAATGCTCCTACGATGCCGAGCACGGCCAATCCCGCGGACATGACCGGGCGGGCGAGCATCCCGGAGGCCAAACTGAGCCCGGCTGCGTGGCCCACCGCGAGCGCCCCCACCACTGCGCCATAGCTGGAACCCAAACGCGCCGCGATCTGCGGTGGATTGCCGGTGATGAGGAGCGTCAGGGCCAGCCAGGGACCAACCGCGACCAGTGGAGCCAACGAAGGCACATCTGGCTCGCCGGTCTCCAGAACCCGGGTTGCCGCCAGGCGGCTCCCTACCATCGCGCACCCGGCCAGGAGCACCGCAATCCCCGTCCCGATGGGGTGATCGATCCAGGGGACGTCCAGCGTCAGCAGCCCCAGCCGGAGCGCCAGGTCCAGGGACGACCCGACGACCAGGCCCAGCCCCGCCCCGCGCCGCAGCGTCACAAGGGCCGCTGCGACCAGCCACCCCCATAACAGGACGCAGAGTCCGGCCAGGGCCGCGTCCAGGCGCGCAACGTTGGAAGTGTGCTCCGCCAGGTACGCCACCGACAGCCACACCGCCGCCAACACGAGCCCCGCGCGAGGCCCCACCGACCGCAGGAAGACGGCCGCCCCGGCTACGAGCGCGAACGGCGCCGCTGCGATAGCACCGAGCGCCACGCGATCCGTCGAGTCGCCCAGTCCCCAGACCAGGTAGGACAGGAAAACTCGAATCTCTTCGAGACCGATAATCGTGGCAGCCGCCACGGCCGTCACGCCCAGGGCCGGGCTCGGCGCCTCCGGGCCAGAGGGAGCTAGCCTCGCGCCCCTCCCTCTGGGAGAGGAAGCCCGCCGGCCGGGGCGGCCCGGGGCGAGTGGAGGCTGCTCATCCGCTTCGCGATCCCGTGGTCCGGCCACTACGACGAACTGGCGGCGAGTTCGCGATCAACCACCGAAGCCAGCGCGTCGATCAGGAAGGGTGAGGTGTTAAGGCTCTCGGTCCGGAAAAGCCGAAGGCCCTCCCGCTCTGCTTGTTCCCTGGCAGCAATGTCAATGTCGTACAGGATTTCCAGGTGGTCCGACAGGAACTGCACCGGCACGACCAGCACGGCCTGGCGGCCCTGGTCACGCAAAATGGGCAAGACATCCGTCAGGTCCGGCTTCAGCCACGGCTCGGGTGTGTGGCCAGCACTCTGATAGGCAAAACACCACTCATCGGAGGAGAGCCCGCTCCGGATCGCGACCGCCGTCGCCGTGTCCCATAGGTCGTCGAGGTATTGTGGCTCGTTGTCCGCCACGCTCTGAGGCAGACTGTGGGCCGTGAAGACGATGCCTACCCTCGCGTGCAATTCCGCCGGCATTCTCTCCATAGCCTGGGTGAGCCGCTGCGCCACCCCATCCAGCAACGCGGGGATCTCGTGCCAGCTTCGGGCAACCCGTACTGGCCGCTCCAGACCGAGCTCTGTCTCGGCTTTGGCCACCGCGTCGAGGTACGCGCCCATGACGCGCGGAGAGAATTGCGGCGCCAGGATGATGCCAACCAGGTCTGTGGCCCCACACGCGCGGAGTTCCGCGAGCCCTTCAGCGATCGTGGGTGCAGAGTGCCGCATGCCAGCGCGTACGGCGAATTGCCGACTGCCATTCCTGGCGTTCAGCAGGCGCTCCAGGGCTTCCGCCTGTTGGCGCGTGATCTCAATCAAGGGAGAGCCGCCCACCAGCTCAAATCGCCTCCGAAACTCGGCCACGAGTTCCGGAGGGGCCTCGCGGCCACCGCGCACGCTAGCGAGATAGCCAGGCACATCATCGGCGCTCTTCGCCGTCCCAAACGTCAGCAGGAGCACGCCGGCCCTTGATTCCCGCACTCCGTTCGGTGACAGGCCGGGAGGGGGAAAGCGGACCGCGCCTGAGTCCAAGTCCGGAGGTCCCTAGCTCGCCGCCGTCGTCTGGTGAACGAAGTCCACCAGACGCGCCAGACTGTCCGGCGGCGTCGCCGGTAGCACGCCATGGCCCAGGTTGAAGATGTGGCCGGGCCGTCCCCCGGCGCGGCGCAGCACGTCCGCGGCGCCAACCTCGACGATCGGGTAGGGCGCCAGGAGCCTGGTAGGATCAAGGTTTCCTTGAATTCCCCGGTCGCCAATCCGCCGCCAGGCGTCATCCAGGGGAACGCGCCAATCGACCGAGACCATGTCGCAGCCCACGGCGGCCATCTGCTCCAGCAGGGCCGCGTTTCCGGTTCCGAAGTGAATCGTCGGGACCCCACTGGTCCGCACATCGTCGAAGATCCGCTTCGTATGCGGGAGCACGTATTCCTCGTAGTCCGCGGGCGCCAGACCCCCCACCCAGCTGTCGAACAACTGGATGATCTGCGCTCCCGCCGCTACCTGGGCCCGGAGATAGCGAGTAATGACCTCTACGAGCGTGCCCATGAGCTGATGCCAGACCTCGGGCTCGCCAAACATGAGCGCTTTCGTATAGGGAAAATCGCGCGACGGTCTCCCTTCTACGAGGTAACATCCCAGCGTGAAGGGCGCGCCTGAGAATCCGATCAGCGCGGCCCGTCCGCCGAGCCGCTGCCGCGTCAGCCGGATCGCGTCGAACACGTAGGGGGTCGACTCCTCGGCATCGACCACGCGAAGTCTCGCCACGTCCGCCGCGGAGCGCACCGGGGTATGGATGATCGGCCCCACCTCGGGCTCGATCACGAAGGACACCCCCATCGCTTCCACCGGAAGCATGATGTCGGCAAACAGCACTGCCCCGTCGACACCGAAAGCATCGACGGGCATTGCAGTCACTTGCGCGGATAGCTCGGGCGTCTTGGCCAGCGTCAGGATGTCGTAGCGCTGGCGCAGCTCCCGATACCCGGCGAGGCAACGTCCCGCCTGCCGCATGAACCACACCGGCGTCGCGTCCACAGCCTCGCCGCGGCCGGCGGCAAGCAATCGCTGCTCACCACTCATTCCTTTCAAGTCTTTCAAGGCGGACCGACTCCTCTTCCCTCTCACAGTTCGCGGCGTGGGATCTTTCTCCGCGCGGACACACCCGTTCTTCCCCGTCGCAGCTCCCTGCGCGGAATCCTTCGGAAAGCGGGCTAGAATATGCACGATAATCCTGTTCACGAGCCACTGCGCCCTGGGAGAGCTGATGCAGCGTCCTCAAGAGCCCTTTCAACGCGTTGACGTGGAAGTGGCCAAGCAATTGATCGATGAGGGGAAGGTCCGGGTCATCGACGTCCGCGAGCCGGACGAGTGGCAAGCCGGCCACATTCCCGTGGCCGATCACATCCCGCTGGGCCAGATCGTTAACCAGCCCTTGACCGCTCTGGAGGGGGACGTCAGCCAGCCCCTGCTGTTCGTGTGCGCGGTTGGCGGCCGCAGTGCCGTCGCCTGCGAGGTGGCCGCCGCCATGGGCTATACCGAGCTGTACAACCTCGAGGGCGGCACGGTTGCCTGGGCCCGCGGTGGCCTCCCAGTCAACACCGGAACCTAGTGCACGTCAGGACTGGTTTGATGTGCGCGCAG
>JACQOR010000001.1 GCA_016202435.1 Chloroflexota bacterium | reverse complement strand
GGCGATCAAGACCATAAAAGTGGCCATCGGGCAGGAGCCGTCCGGTTGGGACAATCGCATCACCAGGACTACGGCCTCCCCGACCGCCGGCGGGATTGGCAACATGCTCCCGATCGCGCAGGACGGACTGCGTCGGGAAGGGGCCGGGGGAGGGTATGTCAACCTGTTGGCCGCCGAGGTGCCCGAAGCCGCCAAAGGAACCTGGATCATCAATGCAGACAGCACGATGGACATGACCTGGAAGCTCGTGCCCAATGCCAGATGGCACGACGGCGCGCCCGTCACCACGGCGGATTTCGAGTTTGCCGTAAGAGTCCGGAACGATCCCGAGGCCGCAGGACTGCCTTCGGGAGCGGGCACGGAAAGAGCGCTGGGCAGCGTCACCGTCCTGGACGACCGCACGTTCGTGGCCCATTGGAGCGCAGTGAATGTGACGGTCAATTCCGGATTGGGGCTCGTTCCCCTGCCCAAGCATCTCCTGAACGACCTGTACCTCAAGGACCCGGCCGGCCTGGGCCAACAGCGGTTCTTTACGACCGACTACGTCGGCACCGGACCGTTCAAACTCGTGAACTGGGAGCGGGGCTCTCACATCGAGTTCGAGCGCTTCGACGACTACTACAGGGGCCCAGCCAAGCTGAACCGGGTGTTTCTACAGATCGTCCCGGACCCCAACACCATGGTAGCCAACATCCTGGCTGAGGCCATCGATGTCGTGGCGCCCCCGAACGTTGACATCTCACTGGGTCTCGAGGTCAAAGACCGCTGGGCGAAGGAAGGGTCGAAGCACCAGGTGCTCGTCCAGACCCGGGATGGGTCCGAGACCTGGGAGATCATGCTGAACCCCCAGTACGCCCGACCGGTCAACGGGATGACCCAGCAGCCGGTGCGGCAGGCGCTCCTCCAGGCGGTCGATCGCAAGAGCCTCAACGAGGTCATGACGCAGGGGCTCTCAGAGATCACCTACATCTTCTATCACAAGGACAACGAAAACTATCCATACGTGAAGGATCTAGATCCGGCAAACGGCAACAAGCAATTCGAGTACCCGTACGATGTACGGGCTGCCCAGCAACTCCTGTCTCAGTCGGGCTGGACGAAAGGGCCTGACGGGATCCTGGTGCATCAGCCCAGCGGCGAGCGGTTCGACTACGAGGTGCAGACCCGACGGGGCGACGGGCCCTTCAAGCAGGCCTCGATCATCCAGGACTACTGGAAGACGGTCGGCGTCAACCTGAACATCGAGGTCCTCACTCCGGTCAATGAGGCGAACAACGAGTACCTCGCCACGCGGACCGGCGCGTCCTACCACACGGGCACTACTAGCACAGTAATAGGCCGGCGGGCTCACTCGGGAAACATTCCGCGGCCGGAGACGCGGTGGACCGGGAACAACCGAGGACACTACAGCAACCCAGTGGTTGACCGGCTCGTCGAGAAGATCGAGGTCACCATCAACGAACAGGAGACGAGGGTGCTGCACCGCGAGCTCCTGGCCGAGCAGATGCGCGATCTGCACTCCTACTGGTGGTACTGGGTAGTTGTGCCGATTCTCACTCTGGAGGGGGTGGCCGGACCGCGTCTGGTTGGGCAGATCATCACCAGCAACATCTGGGAATGGGACTACAAGAAATAGGAATAGCCGCGGAGCGAGCGCCAGAAACACACAGAACGCCGCACCGACGAAACCCGAGAATTGGCGCAGGAGCCGACGCGACCAGGGGAGGTGGAGGAACGATGAATCGGGCACGCACGCATCTGTCTCTAGCAATGATTGCCGGGTTGCTGATCTTGAGCGCGTGCGCTCCCAGCCAGCCAACCGGAGCTGGCACCGGGCAAGACGCTGCCGCGCCCCCACAGGTGATCAAGACCATAAAAGTGGCCATCGGGCAGGAGCCGTCCGGTTGGGACATTCGCGTAACCAGAAGCACCGCTTCCCCGACGGCCGGCGGGATTGGCAACATGCTCCCCATTGCGCAGGACGGCGTCCGCATCGCCGGGCCCGGCGGCGTGTACATCAATCTCCTGGCGGCTGAGGTGCCGGAAGCAGCCAAGGGCACGTGGATGATCAACCCGAACAGCACGATGGACATGACCTGGAAGCTAGTGCCTAATGCCAGATGGCATGACGGCACACCGGTCACCACGGCCGATTTCGAATTCGGTGTCCGGGTGCGGAATGATCCGGACGCAGCCGGACTGCCCTCCGGAACCGGCTCGGAGCTCGGGCTGGAAAGTGTGAGAATCCTGGATGACCGCACTTTCGTCGCCCACTGGAAGCAGGTGAACGTCACCGTCAATTCCGGGAGCGGGCTGGTCCCGCTGCCAAAGCACCTGCTGAATGAAAAGTACCTGAGCGACCCGCAAGGGCTGGGGCAAATGCGCTTCTTCACTACGGAGTACGTCGGCACCGGTCCGTTCAAGCTGGTGAGCTGGGAGCGCGGCTCTCACATCGAGTTCGAGCGGTTCGACGACTATTACAAGGGTCCGGCGAAGCTGAACCGGGTCATCCTCCAAATCATTCCCGATCCCAACACGATGGTGGCCAACATCCTGGCTGGGGCCATCGATGTGGTGGCGCCCCCGAACATCGATATCTCCATAGGCATGGACGTTAGGGACCGCTGGGTCAAGGAAGGCTCCAAGAGCCAGGTGCTCGTCCAGAGTCGGGACGGGGCCGAGACCTGGGAGATCATGCTGAACCCGCTGTACGCCCGGCCGGTCAACGGGATCACCCAGCAGCCGGTGCGACAGGCGCTCCTGCAGGCGGTGGATCGCAAAAGCCTCAACGAGGTGATGACGCAGGGACTCTCGGAAGTCGCCTACATCTTCTATCACAAAGACAACGAGAACTATCCGTACGTGAAGGACCTGGACCCGCTCAGCGGCAACAAGCGATTCGAATACCCCTACGACGCGCGCGCGTCCCAGCAGCTACTGGCCCAGGCGGGCTGGACGAAGGGCGCCGACGGCATCTTGACGCACCAGCCCAGTGGCGAGCGGTTCGACTACCAGGTGCTGACGCGGCGCGGCGACGGCCCTTTCAAGCAGGCCTCGATCATCCAGGACTACTGGAAGGCGATCGGCGTGAACCTGGACATCCACGTGCTGACCACGGCTGAGCAGGACGACAACCAGTACCTGGCCACCCGGACCGGAGCGTCTTTCCACACTGCCGGCGGCGGTTCCTACATCGGTCGACGGAGCACCATCCCTAACATTCCATCGCCAGAGACCCGGTGGACCGGCAACAACCGAGGCCACTACGCCAGCCAGACGGTAACCGACATCATCCACAAGATCGAGGTCACGATCGACGAGGCGCAGGCCCGGGAACTGCACCGCCAGAACCTCAGCGAGCAGATGACGGACCTGCACTCCCTCATGTGGTACTGGGTCGTCGTGCCGGTCCTGATGCTGGAGGGCGTCACCGGGCCGCAGTTGGTCGGCCAGATAATCATGACGAACATCTGGGAATGGGACTACAAGAAATAGCCAAGTAACTGTGGAGCGCTCACCAAAGGGCGGCGCTCCGGGCCTCGGTCCGACCTCCTTGATGGATGATGAGGATTGTCGTGTGCAGCAATGATTTGAGAGCGACGGAGCAGCCGGCCGTCCGCGGGCTCCGACGGAATCTGGGTTGATAACCGAGCCGCGAGTCGAAACCCCGCCAGAGGGAAGACCAGCAGAGCCTGAACCCGGGGTTGGACGCGGCCAACGCCGCTCGGCCTATGCTGAGCGGGACCTCACGACTGGATCCATACCCCGAAACCTGGCGTTCCTCGGGTGGCCCCAGGTAGCGGAAGGGGCCTTCAACTCTCTGGACCAACTGCTGGACATCTTCTGGGCCGCCCATGGTGCTGGGGCCCGGGGGATCGCTAGCCTCGGCATCGCTCAGAACTACATCATGTTCCTCCGCCTCGGACGCCAGGGGATAGACATGGGCATTCGGGCGATGGTCGCCCGCTCGGTCGGAGCCGGAGACCTCAGCCGCGCCAACCACGTGGTCCTTCAGGGCTTCACCATCAATCTGCTGCTCGCGCTGTGCACTATTGTGCCCGGTGTCATCTTCACAGAGTTCCTGCTCCACATCGTGGGCGCCAGCGATGCCCTCATCGCCGTGGGCGCGACCTACATGAAGATCCAGCTCCTAGCCTCGGCCATACAGGGACTTCGGATGATGACGGGAGCGGCGCTCCAGGCGGCGGGAGACACGTTGACGCCGATGAAGGCGACCATGACGGCCCGGGGCGTGGACTGGATTGCCACCCCCATCGTTATCTTTGGGTGGCTGGGGCTCCCAGCCTCCGGCCTCATCGGCATCGCTGTCGTGAATATCATTTCAAACACTATCGGTTTCAGCATCAATACCTTTGGACTTCTGACCGGCACGTCCAAGCTACGTCTCACCTTCCGCGGCTACCGCTTGGACTTCCCCCTCATGGGGCGTATGGTCACGTTGGGACTGCCCGCCTCCGTTACGCAGGCGGAACGCGCCCTCGCCCAGCTCTTCGTCATTGGAATGGTGGCCACCTACGGAGACGTTGCCCTGGCGGCCTGGGCCCTCGCCCGGCGCCTGGAGGCAGCGGCCACCATGGCAAGTCAGGGGCTGGGCAATGCCACGGGTGTCATCTCCGGCCAGAACATCGGAGCGGGTAGGCCCGAACGCGGCCGGCAAACGCTGTACTGGGCGGTCGGCTACATTCTCGTTCTGAATGGAGTGTTGGGGGCCCTGTTACTCCTATTCCCCACCTTCTTTATTTCGCTCTTCAATCCTGAGCCTGAGCTTCTCGAAGTAGGAACCGTCTGGCTCCGAATTCTGGCGGTTGGCTTTTTGCTCCTGGGCCCAGCGAACATCTTTCAGCAGACGTTCCAGATCTCGGGCGACACACTCATGCCCATGCTCACAGTGCTGGTAACGGTCTGGTTCCTGGAGATCCCAATGGCTGCAATCCTTTCCGGTCTGGCGCCGACGTGGTCGTTCTTCGGTCTGACGCTTCCTCTGCCGGTCGTCACAGGTCTGGGGCAGTTCGGTGTCGCCTGGGCGATCTCTCTGGGCGTTGGCACCCGGCTTTTCTTCTACGTTCCCTATTTCATCTGGGGCCCATGGACTCAGAAACGGCTCTTTGGAGAAGCCGAAGAACTGCCGCACCGGCCCTAACACGCTAGCTCCGCGATCGCATGTCGCTAGCTGGATTCGCGCCAGGCGACGGGAACGCCTCGTAGGCCCTTCGCAGGTGTTCTACGGATGGTGGGTGCTGGCCGCGGGCAGCGTCATCATGGGCGTAGCGTCCGGCGTCACCAGTTACGCGGCCACCATCTTCTTCATTCCCGTCTCCACCGCGCTCGGCTTGAGCTACGCCGCCACTTCCCTGGCGACGTCCATCGCCCGCCTGGACAACAGCCTGTTCGCATTCGCTGTCGGCTATGCGATAGATCGCTATGGGCCCCGGCCGGCCATCGCCGTGGGCATGACCCTCATGGGACTCGGGTTGATCCTGTTTGGTCTGTTCGCGGACTCACTGCTGACCCTGGTCATCACCTGGAGTTTCATGGTCGCGCTCGGCGGCAGCATCGGCGCGTTTCCTCCGGTCTGGGCCGCCCTGAACAACTGGTTCGTCCGCGGGAAGGGCCGCGCCATGGGCATCGGGATGGCGGCGCAGTCCGTGGGAGGCCTGCTCATCGCCCCCGGTCTCGCGCTGCTGATCGCGCTCTGGGACTGGCGGACCGCCGCCGTGGTTACCGGAGTGCTCGTTCTCGTCGTCACGGTGCCGCTCGCCCGGGTCGTACGCACGCGCCCCGCGGACCTGGGACT
>JACQOR010000090.1 GCA_016202435.1 Chloroflexota bacterium | reverse complement strand
GATGAGCTTGATCTCCTCGGAGCAGTAGCCGTTGGCCGAGAAGCCGCCGATGTGGGGAAACAGGTTCATCGCCAGCGGGTAGGGATACACCGAAGGCCTCAGCTCTTTCCCAGCCGCTAGCGCCCGAGTCTCCTCCCAGAGCTCTTCGACCGCATCGCCACCGGTGCCCGAAGCGGACTGGTACGAGTCCACGATCACCCGGGTGATGGGGTTCACTCGGTGCAGCGGCGCGAGTGCGACTACCATCTGGATCGTGGAGCAGTTCGGCCCCGCGATGATGCCCTGGTGGGCCCGGGTATCGCCAGGGTTCACCTCGGGCACGACCAGCGGGACGGAGGGGTCCATGCGCCAGGCGTTGCTCTTGTCGACGACGACACAGCCGGCCTGGGCCGCGATGGGGGCCCACTCTCGGCTGACCTCATCACCCACGGCGATCAGTGCGAAGTCCATACCCTTGAAGGCGTCACGAGTCACTGCCTGCACGGTCAGATCGCCGCCCCGGAAGGGGACCGTCTTGCCCGCGGACCGCTCCGAGGCCAGCGCGCGGATCTCGCCGACGGGGAAGCTGCGCTCTTCGAGAATGCGGAGAAACTCCCGCCCCACGAGGCCGGTTGCGCCCACGACGGCGACATTGACGAGCCGGTTCAGTGTGGTCTCCGCTGCCATCTGCACTTCTGTCCCCCAGCCGGAAGAGTCGTGCTTCGAGAGTTCAAGCACGAACGGACCTGCGTCAAGAAAAGTCCATGAGGCGATCCAGCCCATAGACGAGCCCCACGTGCTCCCGGATGTGGGTCACCGCCTGGGCTACTCCGGGGAGATAGGACTCGCGCCCCGGGGCGTCGTGGCGGAGCGTCAGAGATTGCCCCGGTCCGCCGAAAACGACCTCGTGGGTGGCGACGAAACCGGGCATCCGCAAGCTGTGCACGTGAAGATCCTCGTACGCCGCGCCCCGGGCGCCCTCCACGGTGTGCTTGACCACGTTGTCGCCGGCAAACGGTCTTCCTCGCCCCTCGCGCATGGCGCGGGCGATCATCAGCGCCGTGCCTGACGGAGCATCGATCTTCGCTTCATGATGGATCTCGATGACCTCGGCCGCGTCGAAGTACTTGCTGGCCATCCGGGCAAACTGCGTCAGCAGGATGGCCCCGATGGAGAAGTTGGGCGCCACCATGGCGCCCACACCGGCCCGGGTGGCCAGCGCGTCAATGCGCTTGAGATCGGCGTCGCTCAAGCCCGTGGTTCCAATGACGATCGGGATCCTCGCTTCCAGGGAACATTCCGCGTTCGCCATCGCGGCCTCGGCCACGGTGAAGTCCACCACGACGTCGGGCTGCGTCGCGGCCAGCAGTTGATCTAGCGAGGCCACCACCGGATAGGGCTCATCCGCGGCCGTGCCCCCCACGGGATCACAGCCACCCACGACCGAGATGCCGGGGTATGCGGGCAGTCCGGCCGCCAGTTCGCGGCCCATGCGGCCGCGAATCCCGCAGATCGCGACGCGAACCGGGGCCGACTCCATCTACTCTTCTTCGCTGCCGCTGGGATCCCGATCCCGGTCCATCTGACGCGGTGGCCGGGGGCCACCCAGCGCCGGACCACGGTTCGGCATCGGCGGGCGCCCCCCCCGATCACCGCCGCCCCGGAACGGGGGCCGACCGCCGTCGCGGAAAGGCGGGCGCGCTTCTCGATTGCCGCCAAAGGCCCGCGGATCGCGCGGTGGTCGGTCCGGACCGTTACCTTCGCCCGCGGGTCTTGGAGCGAGCAGCGCTCTTCTTGACAGGTTCACGCGGCCGAGTCGGTCGATCTCCGAAACGACGACCGTGACCTCGTCGCCGACGTTGACGACGTCCTCGACCTGTTCGACGCGGTAGTCGGCAAGCTCCGAGATGTGGACCAGGCCCTCTTTGCCGGGAAGGATCTCCACGAAGGCGCCGAAGTTCATGATCCGGGTTACTTTGCCCGTGTAGACCGCTCCGACCTCGACCTCGCGGGTAAGTCCGCGGATCATGTCGATGGCTTTCTGGGCGTTCTCAACGCTGGTCGACCCGATGAGGACCGTGCCGTCGTCTTCGACGTCAATCGTGCACTTCGTCTGGTCGACGATGTGGCGAATCATCTTGCCGCCGGGACCAATGATGTCGCGGATGCGATCCGGGTTGATGGTGATCTTGGTGATCCGTGGCGCAAAGGGCGAGAGCTCGGGACGTGTCTCCTGCATCACGGCAAGCATCTTGTCCAGGATGAACAGGCGCGCCTCGCGAGCCTGCATCACTGCCTCACGCATGATCTGGGGCGTAATGCCGCGGATCTTGATGTCCATCTGGAGCCCGTTGACACCGGCGGCGGTGCCCGTGACCTTGAAGTCCATGTCGCCGAGGAAGTCCTCGACCCCCTGGATGTCGGTCAGGATCTTGTAGCTGCCATCTTCCTTCTTGATAAGGCCCATCGCGATCCCGGCAACCGGAGCTTTGATCGGAACGCCGGCATCCATCAATGCGAGCGTGCCGGCGCACACGCTGGCCATCGAAGTGGAACCATTGGAGGAGAGCACCTCATCGACCAGTCGGATCGTGTAGGGGAACTCGGTCTCGTCTGGAAGGACCGACGCCAGGGAGCGCTCGATCAGATGCCCGTGGCCAATGTCGCGACGTGACGGACCGGTCATGCGCCGCACCTCGCCCGTGCTGTAGGGAGGGAAGTTGTAGTGGTTCAGGAAGCGTTTCGAGTCTTCTGGGCCGATGCCGTCGATGGTCTGTGCATCCCGCTCCGTCCCGAGGGTAGCAACCCCAAGAACCTGGGTCTGGCCGCGAGTAAACAGCCCCGACCCGTGAGTGCGAGGAAGCACTCCAACCTCACACGAGATCGGTCGGATCTCGGTGAGCGAACGGCCGTCGGGCCGAATCCCGCGGTCCAGAATCCCGTTGCGCACGGCTTCCTTTTCCAGGGCGTCGAAAATCTTCGAGGCGTTCTTCTCGTCGAATCCGCGACCCACCATCGCCGTGAGCGTATCGGCGCGAAGCGCAGCGACGGCGCCTTCTCGCGTCATCTTGTCAGCGTTAAGCACCGCGTCCTCAATGCGGCCGCTGATGTGCCGGCGCGCCTCGGCCTCCAGAATCGGGTCCGTCTCTTCCGGTGGATAGGTGCGCTTGGGCCGCCCGACGGCCGCCACCATGCGGTCTTGCAGCTCGACGATGTCCCGGATCGCCCTATGCCCGAACTCGATGGCTTCGACCATCGTCTCTTCCGGCAGCTCGATGGCACCGGCCTCGACCATCATTACGGCGTCCGAGGTTCCGGCCACTGAGAGGTCGAGGCGGCTGTAGGGCAGCTCCGAGAGCGTTGGATTGAGCACGAACTCGCCTTCGACTTGGCCGACTCGGACTGCGCCGACCGGGCCGTGGAAGGGGATGTCGGAGATGGAGATGGCGGCCGAGGCCGCGATGCTGCCCAGGGTGCCAGGGTCGTTCTGCTGATCCGTGGAGAACACGGTGATGACGACCTGGATCTCGTTGTGGTAGTCCTTGGGGAACAGCGGGCGCATGGGTCGGTCGATGAGACGCGCGTTGAGAATCGCCGAGTCTGGCGCTCGCCCCTCGCGCTTGAAGAAACCGCCCGGGATCTTGCCGGCCGAGTACATCTTCTCTTCGAACTCGATGGTGAGCGGGAGAAAGTCAATACCCTCGCGAGTGGAGTCGGTGCTCACGACCGTGGCCAACACGACGGTGTCGCCGTACTGAGCCAGGACGGCGCCGTCGGCCAGCCCGGCGAGACGTCCGGTTTCCAGGGTGAGGGTGCGGCCCGCAATCTCCGCGGAAAAGGTCTGTTTCATGGGAATCCTTCTTTCCGACGCAGGGATGGCGGGCCGGCCCACCGGTGGGACAGCCGTGGAAGAGGCGGGGTGTTACGTCGGAGGGAGGGAGAGGCTAGCGGCGCAGGCCGAGGGTTCCGATGAGCCCCCGATACCGCTCGTAGTCCTTCCGTCGGAGGTAGTCCAATAGACGGCGCCGCCTGCCCACCATTCTGAGGAGCCCGCGGCGCGTGGAATGATCGTGGGAATGCAGCCGCAGGTGCTGGACCAGATCATTGATGCGCCGCGTAAGCACCGCCACCTGCACGTCCGTCGACCCGGAGTCGTTGGCGTGCTGCTGGTGCTTCTCGATGATCTCGTGTTTGATCTCGGTGGCGAGGGGCATTCGGTGCCGTCCTGGCACACTCCGACGCCTCGGCGTCAGCCGCTGCGTCTGTGCTTCTTTTCTTTTGTTCTCCGCGCGGAGTATATCACAGGCTTCTTTCAGGGCGGGCGCCCGCACCTGCGCTATGATGGCAATAGCCAGTTGGCTCGCAGAAGCGGCGAGGTGCCCATTCATGGAAGTCAAAGAACTGGGACACGTGGTCCTGTACGTGCGAGATGTCGAGCGTTCGCGCCACTTCTACCGCGATGTGCTGGGGTTCAACGAGATCACGGGAAACGAACACCTGGCGATGTACTCGTCGGGGCGGACTCACCACGAGCTGCTGCTGATTGGTGTCGGCGCCGACGCGGCTCCGATCCCCGAAGGACGCCGGGTTGGCATGTACCACTTCGGTCTCAAGGTGGGCGAGTCCGACGAGGAGCTGAAAGAGGCGATTCAGAAGTGTGCCGATGAAGGAGTGACGGTCGTCGGCGCATCGGATCACGGTGTGACCCACAGCCTGTACGTCCATGACCCGGATGGCAATGAGGTTGAGCTCTACATCGACGTACAGCCGGCGGTCTGGAAAGAGAACCCCCAGGCCCTACTCGCACCTACTCGCGCGTTGAGGCTCTAGAGCGGAGTGGCGAACTACAATCGCTCTCCTGGCCCTAGGAGGGAAGCATGACTCTCACGGCGGTTATTGACTGGGACAAATGCGAGGGCAACGGTATCTGCGCCCGCGTGGCCGGCGAGATTTTCACGGTCGATGCCGAGGGCAACTCCGACGTTATCCTGCACGAGATCCCGGACGCGCTCCGAACAAAGGCGATGCTGGCCATGCGTCAATGTCCGACCAAGGCGATTACCGTGAGCGAAGCTTAGCTCACACCTGAGCGGGAGCTTCAGCTACGGGCGAGTCTGAGCTACTGGCCGCCAGCAGTCGACAGTTCACCGGGCGCTGGAACGGGTCCGTGCGGCAAGGCCACGAGTCGGAGCACGAGGCCTTCCTGGATCGGCTTGAGAGCGCCCAGGGAGCCAATCTCCTGCGGCGCTGCAGCCTCACCTACTACGCGCTCTACCAGAGCGGGTCTGATCTGCGGATCGTGTTCCGCTCGGAAAAGCCCTCCATCATCGCCGGATTCCTGCGCAATCGACGCATGTGGCCCGACTACTGGGAGTTTGAACGCGCGGGCGAGTCGGAGGACGTGGAGGCATGGTCTCCGCGATTCGAGTGGACACCCGCTTGACCGAGAGCCGGTGCGACGGGCCCGCACCCCCTGAGCTGGCCGAGGCGGTTGCGCAGTTCAACGACGGCGACTACTTCGGCGCTCATGAGACGCTCGAAGCGCTGTGGTTGCGCGAACCGGGGGCGATCCGGGACTTCTACCGGGGGATCATCCAGATCTCCGTGGGGTTCCATCACCTCCAAAGGCACAACGTGCGCGGCGCTCGCCTCTGTTTCGAGCGCGGCATCGCGCGGGTTCGCCGGTTCGAGCCCGTGTGCCTGGGAATGGACGTTCGTCAGATCGTCGCCGAGGCCGAGGCAGCGCGGGCGGCGCTCTCCGAGGCCGGTCGTCAAATCTCCGGAGACGATAATGTGGTGCCGCGCCCTCGCATTCGCCTGAGCCCCGAGCACCGCATATCCGACAGGTCTGCGGGGACCCGCCGTGCCTCAAGTGAGGTGAATGACTCCACGCCGCGAGCGCGCCAAAGTATGAGCAGGCCTAGTCGGCGAAGGAGATAGCTGTCAGCCAGACGGATCCGCCACCGTCCACCTCACACCGGTTGTGGACCCGGCCCTACCTTCTGCTCTGCTTTGCCGCTCTCGCCTCGTTCGCCAACGAAGGCGTGCTGAATCCCATCCTCCCACTCTATGTGAGCGACGTCGGCGGGTCGGCACTGATAGCGGGGTTTGTCCTGGCCGCTTTCAGCGTCGCGAGCTTCGGGGTTCGGCCGCTGGTTGGCTATCTGGTGGATCGTTGGACGCCCCAGGCGGTCCATTTCCTCGGCAACGCCCTGCTCGTCATCTGCGGGCTACTGATGATGGTTCCCCTCTTGCCGATCATATTGGCGGCGAACGCGGTCCGTGGCTCGGGTTGGGCGGGCATGAGCGTCAGCGGATTCGCGCTCCTGTCCCAGATTTCGCCCGCGCAGCGTCGTGGTGAAGCGGCCGCCTACTACACCGTTGCGACCAGCGTCTCCAGTCTCTTCGGCCCGGCGTTGGGACTCTGGCTGGTGGGCTCCACGTTGGGGTACGCCGGAGCCTTTGTCTTTGCGGCCTTCACCGCGCTGGTTGCCCTGGTTACGGGGCGGATACTCGCACCGATCGCGTCTGCGCTTCAGGCGGCACGGCCCAGGCGGGCGCCAGGTCCGATCCAACTGGCTTCGTTCATCGATGTGGACGTTCTTCCGGCCGCGTTTCTACAGGTTTGTGTCACCATGACCGTTCCGGCGTTCACGGCCTTCCTCCCCCTTTACGCGCGCCAGCTGGGCGTCGAGAACGCCGGACTCTATTTCGTGGCGACCGGACTTACCGGGCTCCTGGCTCGGGCAGTGATCGGCCGTTACACGGATCGCATGAGCCGAACCGCCTGGATCGCTCTCGGTTTCGGGCTATCGGCGATTGGCATGGCCGTCCTGCGATTCGCCTCCGTCCTGGATGGCCTGATACTTGGGGGCGTGATCACCTCAATCGGCTGGGCGATCGTGAACACGGTGCTGCTCGCGGCGGCGATTGACCTGGGGAATCCGCGCCGCCCGGGCGCGGCCATGGCTACGTTTACGGGGTCTTTCCAGGTTGGCCCGGCTCTGGGGAGTCCCATCGCGGGCCTGCTGATCGAGACCCTGGGATTTCACGGGATGTACGTTGGGGCGGTCATGGTGCTTCTCGTCGGACTGCTGGCGACGCTGGGCCTCTCCAACCGGCTGTCCCGACCTGGAGCCCTACGCGCGGCGGACCGAGACGAGCCGGCGCGAACGGTATAATTTTGATTGCCCGGCGACGTAGCCAAGTGGTTAAGGCAGGGGTCTGCAAAACCCCTATCGTCGGTTCGATTCCGACCGTCGCCTCCCAGAAAGGGCGGTCAGACCGAAGCGTCTGGCCGCTTGTTTCCGGCCAGAAGTTAAACTCGAAGAGGATGGACCATGATCGAGAAAGGTATCTACAAGACGGAACAGCATCCAGACTCCTGGATAGTGGTCACTCGCAGCATCGACGTGCCCACGAGCTCCGTGCCAGCGGTTCAGATTACCGGCAAGTTTCTTGAAGGCGTGGTCATCGCGGTTCCCGCGAACAGCCTCCAGCCCTGGCCGGAGCCGATCCCGGACTCGGACCGCCTCTTCGCCGCTGCCGAGCGGATTCAGTCAGAAGGCGACTGAGAACACGTCAGTTCGGTCTGCCGATCCCCCGCGCCGAGCCGGTGACCGGCGGGTCATCAGGCGCCGCTTGACTGGAAGTTAGCAACCACTAATATGCAGTTGGCGAATCTGTCCTGTCGGCGAATCTCGTAGCCGGCTCTCGATCCCACCGTCGATCTTGGCATCAATCTTAGGAGGCTGCTCGTGGCTGCCGCCGTTTCGGCACCCCCAGCAAACAACGTAGGCAAATGGAGCACCCCGCTGACGACGCTGTTCGTGCTCGTCCTGCCGCCCCTGGGCGCCCTCGGCGCGCTGGCGACACTGGTGATGGGTCGGGTGCAAGGCGTGCATATTGCGCTCTTCCTCGGGGGCTTTGTGCTCACCGGGTTGGGTATCACCATCGGTTACCACCGGCTCGCCACCCACCGGTCTTTCGAGACCAATCCCCTGGTGAAGGCTGTCCTGTACATCCTCGGGTCGGCAGCCGTGGAGGGCCCTGTCGTCGAGTGGGTGGCGAATCACATGAAACACCACATCAATGCGGATCGCGAGGGCGATCCGCATTCTCCGCGGGACGGACTCCTGCACTCCCACTGGGGGTGGCTGACTCAGTTCGCCGAGATCGAAGCGGAAAAGTACGCGAGTTGGACGTTGAGAGATCCGGTGGCTCGGGCGGTGAGTGCCACCTTCATCATCTGGGTGGCCCTCGGTTACGTGGTTCCCTTCCTCATCGCCGGCTGGGAGGGGTTCCTCTGGGGAGGCCTCTTCCGCCAGTGCGCAGTGCAGAACGTCACTTTTGCCGTGAACTCGGTATGCCACCGCTGGGGGGCTCAGCCGTTCAATACCAATGACCTGAGCCGCAACAACTGGATCGTCGGGATTCTGGGCCTGGGGGAGGGCTGGCACAACAACCATCACGCCTTCCCGGTATCTGCCTACCACGGACTACGTTGGTGGGAGTTCGATCTTTCGGGCATCGTGATCCGCGTCCTCGAGGCGGTCGGACTGGTGAAGAACGTAAGGCGGCCGGCGCTGGGACAGATTCAGCGGAAGTTGTACGTGCCAGCCGCGGTCAACCTCTACGAGCGCGTGGCCAGCTAGGGCCTGAAGGGACCCCAGCCGCCCCGGGTCCTAGCGGGGGCGGGGAGCCTGCTCCCCTTCCTCACCGTCCAGAGCCCGGTGGAGCACCTCCGCGAGGTGGAGCGCCCGGCGGCCCGTGCCCTGGATGATCTGCTCGCGGCAGCTGAAGCCGTCGGCGACGATAAGCGTCTCTTCGGGCGCGGCTCGTACTGCCGGGAAGAGGACGCGCTCGGCCAGCACCGTCGAGACGTCGCAGCGAACGCCGCGCTCATAGCCGAACGCTCCGGCCATGCCGCAGCATCCGGAATCCAGCACCTCGTACTCGACGCCTAGCCGCTCGAGCAGCTGGCCCTCAGCCCCAATGCCCATGACTGACCGCTGCTGGCAATGCGCCTGGATCAGGAGCCGGGCGCGGAGCCGGGGCAGCTCGAAGCCGGAGGCGCGGGCCTGCAGGAATTCGGCGAGAGTGAAGACCTGGTGGCTGAGTCGCGCGGCCTCCGGGTCTCCGGCGAACAGGTTCGTCAGCTCATCGCGGAACACCGCGACGCAGCTGGGCTCCAGCCCAACGATCGGCGTTCCGGCCGCAATGTGCGGGCGCAGCGCGTCCATCGTCTGGCGGAGCAAGCGCTTGCTGGTCTCCAGCATGCCGGATTCGTAGCCGGGGCGTCCGCAGCAGAGGTCTTCAATGGGCACGAGGACTTCGAAGCCCGCCGCTTCCAGCACGGCCGCCGCGGCCCTGGCGACGTTCGGCTCGAAATAGTTGGTGAAAGTATCTGGCCAAAGGAGAACCTTCCCTCTCACCCCGTCCCGGTCCCCAGGGGGAGAGGGAGCGGGCCGGACTCGGAACCACGTCTTGAAGCTCTCGGACGCAAGAGCCGGGAGCTGGCGCTGGGGAGCGATGCCGACGACGCGCTTCACGACATCCCGCACGACCGGAGTCTGGGTGAGGAAGTTCGCGAGCGAGGGCGTGTGGGAAGCCAGGCGCGCCCACATCGCGATCCAGCCGAAGGCGTATGCGGTGAGAGGTCGCCGCCGTCCCTCGTAGTAGTGGGCGAGGAATTCCGCCTTGTAGGTGGCCATATCGACTTGAACGGGACACTCGGTGCGACACGCCTTGCAGGACAGACAAAGGTCCAGCGCTGCTTTCACGTCTTCGTTGTGCCAGCGGTCCGCGAGAGTCTCACCCTGCATCATCTCGAAGAGCAGCCGGGCCCGGCCCCGGGTCGAGTGCCGTTCCTCGCGAGTGGCCATGTAGCTGGGACACATGACGCCACTGTCGAGCTTGCGGCACTTCCCGACGCCAACACAGCGGAGGAGGGCCTCGGCGAACGCCCCTTCATCCTGCGGGAACTGGAAGTGGGTGAGGACGGCGGCCGGACGATAGCGAGAGAGCCGCAGATCGTGGTCCAGCGGGTACGGGTCGACCAGTTTGCCCGGATTCATCTTCCCCTCCGGGTCCCAGATCGCCTTGAATTCTCTGAATGCTTGAACCAGTTCCTCGCCGAACATCTTGGGGAGTAGCTCCGCCCGGGCCTGGCCATCGCCATGCTCACCGGAGATCGAGCCACCGTAGCGAACGACCAGGTCCGCGGCATCCTCCACGAAGGCCCGGAACTTGGCGATACCCTCGGAGGTCCGGAGATCGAAGTCCATGCGGGTGTGTACGCAACCATCGCCGAGATGGCCGTACATGGACCCGACGTAGCCGTAACGTTCATAGAGACTACGAAGATCGCGGAGGTAGGGGCCGACCCGCTCCGGGGGAACGGCGCTGTCCTCCCAGCCCTCCCAGCCCTCTTTCTCTCCGGGCGCTCGGGCCGTCGCACCGAGGGCGGACTCCCGCACGGCCCAGACCGAGGCGGCTTCGCGTGCGTCCTCGAAAAGCTTCATGGATGGGCCGTGCGCATCCGGGCTCAACTCGTCCATGAGGTGACGCGCGCGTTGGTTAGCTTCGTCGCGGGTCTGCCCCCCGAACTCAACCAGGAGCCACCCGCCGCCGGGTGGGAGGCGCTCGATGCCCCCGAGATTGAGGCTCTTCTTCCGCGAGTTGGATACCAGGCGATCATCGATGCCTTCCAGGCCGATCGGCCCGTGAGCCAGGATCTGGGGGACACAGTCGCCGCCAGCCGCGAGGTCCGGATAACCGAGTACGAGGAGGGAGCGAGCCGGAGGGCTGTCGACCAGGCGCAGGTCGGCCTGGAGCACCATCGCGCAGGTGCCCTCGCTTCCCACCAGCGCCCGGGCGACGTTGAACCCGTTTTCCGGGAGCAGCTCGTC
>JACQOR010000087.1 GCA_016202435.1 Chloroflexota bacterium | reverse complement strand
GCGTGAGGACCTCGATGTCCAGCGCCACCCCGACCGCCTTCCAGTAGTCCTGGATGATCGAAGCCTGCTTCAGCGGCCCATTGCCCGGACGAATCAGCACCTGGTAGTCAAACCGCTCGCCGCTGGGCTGATGCACGAGGATCCCATCCGCCCCTCTGACCCAGCCCGCTCCCACGAGTAGCTCCTGGGCCCGTCGCACGTCATAGGGGAATGCGTACTGGTTGATGACGTCTTTCACAAACGGATAGTTCTCATCGTCGGGGTGGTAAAAGGTGAGGGCGACGTCCGACAGATCCCCCACCATGGTCTCCTTGAGCTCCTGTCGATTGATGGCCTGGAGGAGGGCCTGCCGCACTGCCGCCTGAGTCATCCCGTTGACCGGTCGGGCATACACCGGATTGATCATGATCTCTAGTGACTCTGCTCCATCCCTGGTGTCCAGGCGTACCTGGTGCCCAGTCCCCTGCGCCGCCCAGCGGTCTCTGATCTCGACGGCAATGTCGACGCCAATTCCGACCGGCAGCACGACGTCGACTGCCTCCGCCAGGATGTTGGCCGCCATCGTGTTGGGATCGCCGAGAAACTTGAAAACGATCCGGTTCAGCTTCGCCGGCCCCCGGTAGTATTCGTCAAAGCGCTGGAATTCCATGTGCGAGCCCGGCACCCAGTTCACGAGCTTGAAGGGTCCCGTGCCGACGAAATCGGTCGAAAAGTACCGATGGTGGCGGATCGCTCCCTTGTCCTGCAGGTAGACCGCCTCCAGGATGTGCTTCGGCAGAGGAGAGTCGCCCTCAATGCCCGCGATCGTTGGTTCGGAGAAATGCTGCACGAACGTGCGCGGGTCGGGGGTGCTGACACTCCTGACCAGGCGCTGGCCTATGGGCCTCTGGCCGATCGCGGCCTCCCGGTCGTTCCGCAGCAGGTGCGCAAACGCGAAATCCGCACTGGTAACCGGGGTCCCGTCATGCCATTTGGCATTGGGCCTGAGCTTCCAGGTCACGTCCATGGTGCCGTCCGGCTTTACAACCCAGGTCCCTTTCGTGTCGCTGGGCAGCTCGTCCGCCAGGAGCAGCAGCCGCTGCCCGCCGGAAACAATACGCAGGAGGCCGTCATCTGCGAGCGGCGGGATATTGTTCGCCCCGCCGGTGACGGGACTGCCGACTTCTCCCGTGACGTTGGTATCGAAGCTGTCGAGCTCCCGTTGGATAGCGATAACGAGGTTCTTTTCAGGGGCCGGTTGTCCGGTGATCGCCTGGTCGGCGGGCCCGCTGGCGCTCTGGCTCGGCGCGCACGCCGTCAACACTAGCAACCCGATCATCGCCATCGAGACACTGCTGTCTTTTCGCTGCATCGCTACCTCCCTCCCAAGGGGCGCCGCGCCTACGCTTCGCGGCGCTCGGCGGTCTGCCGGATGCTCACCGGCATTGCCGAAATCCCGTTCCGCCCGCCCCCCACTCGGTCCGGAGATCGAATCGGAATTTGCTAGCCCTCAACCGGAAACCGCCAGCGGGCCATATTACCTCGCTTGGGTCGTGGGACGCTCGGGGTGGTGTTCGAAGTCTCTTGGACCCGCAAGCTGCGTTACAATGCTCCGTTAGGCACCAGCCGGATCCGGGGTTTGTGCCGCCGGCACCCTTGAATCCGTTCGCTCATTGCCTTCCATCCGGGAGGGGGACGTAACCATGCGGCGGGCATACCAGCAGCTCTCAATCGGAATCATGGCGTTACTGGTGCTCAGTGCCTGTGCGCCCGGCGGTGCCGGCACCGGCGCCGGCACGACGTCGCAAGAGGCGCCGCAAGTCAGGAAGACCATCACAGTTGCGCTCGGCGCGGAGCCGAGGGGCTGGGACACGGTCATCACGGGACACATCGGGTCCCCCACCGTGGGCGGCATTCCCAACGTACCGCCAATGGCGCTGGATGGGCTGCGTCAGGTAGGCCCCGGAGGTGAGTACATCAACTTGCTGGCGGCCGCGATACCGGACACGGCTGCCGGAACCTGGAAGGTCAACGCGGACAGCACCATGGAGATGACCTGGAAGATCGTCCCGAATGCCCTGTGGCATGACGGCACGCCGGTGACCAGCGCGGATTTCGAGTTCGCGGTCCGCGCCCGCAACGATCCCGAAGCCGTCGGGGGCGACCCCGGCGGGACCGGCGTGGGCCGCCAGCTCACCCGGGTCGTGCCGCTGGATAACCTGACGTTCGTCGCCCACTGGAAGGCGGTGAACGTGACCGTCATTGCCGGGACCGCCCTGGATCCGCTGCCGAAGCACCTCCTGAACGACATCTACGAGAACCGGCGGCCGGACCTGCGCAACCAGCGCTTCTTCAGCACCGAGTACGTTGGCACCGGCCCCTTCAAGCTGGTCGCCTGGGAGCCCGGGTCGCACCTCGAGTTCGAGCGGTTCGACCAGTACTATCGAGGTCCAGCCAAGCTCCACCGGGTCATCTTTCGGATCATTCCCGATGCGAACACGCAGTTCGCCAACATCCTGGCGGGTGAGGTCGACATCATCGCTCCGGCGGACGGCGACGTCCTGGCCGCCCTCGATCTGCAGAAACGCTGGGAGCAGCAGGGGTCGGGCAACCGGGTGGTCTGGGGGACTCGAGGTGGAATCCAGACCTGGGAGTTGATGCTGGACCCGGAGTACGCTCGGCCGGCCAACGGCATGACCCAGCAACCCGTCCGCCAGGCCCTGCTCCAGGCCGTGAATCGGAAGGAGATGACCAACGCTTTGACCTCGGGCCTGGCTGAGGTCGAGTACGTCTTCTACCACCAGGACGACGACCGCTATCCGTTCGTGAGAGACCTCGATCCCAAGACCGGCAACCCTCGCTTTGAATATCCGTACGACGTGCGCCGGGCGGAACAGCTGCTCGCACAAAGTGGCTGGACCAAGGGCCCGGACGGCATCCTGGTCCATTCGCCCAGCGGCGAGCGCTTCAACTACCAGGTCATGACGCGGCCGGGTGACGAGCCCTTCCGACAGGCGTCGATCGTCCAGGACTACTGGAAGGCGATTGGAGTCGCGCTGGAGATCGAGGTGCTCACCCCGGGGCGACTCAGCGACAACGAGTATCTCGCCACTCGGCGCGGGGCATCCCTCCACACCAGCGCCGGCTCGTCGTTCACTGGCCGCCGGGCCCACTCGAGCAATATTCCGGGACCAAATAATCGCTGGACCGGAAACAACCGCGGGCACTACAACAACCCGGCCGTGAGCGAGCTCATCGAGAAGATGGAGGTCACGATCGATCAGCAACAGGCGAGGGAGCTACACCGCCAGAACCTGATCCTCCAGATGACGGACCTGCACTCGTACTGGTGGTACTCGGTGGTGGTCCCGACGCCGGCCGTGGCGGGGGTAGGCCCGCTTCGCCAGGTTGGCTACGTCATCACCTGGAACGTCAACGAGTGGGACAAGAGCTGACTGGCGCGCTGATTACCGCGTCAGACTGGCGTTTCCCAAACCGCCGGCGAACCGATCCGCGTACTCTCCAGCGCCGCTAGGACCTTCTCCGGCGTATAAGGCGGCTGCCGCAGCTCGATGCCCAGCGCATCCTCGATGGCGTTGCCCAGCGCGCAGGGGACACTGATGGTCCCCGTCTCGCCCGCGCCCTTGGCCCCCAGAGGGGTGAAGGGGGTTGGGGTCTCCATGTGGTCGAGCACCAGCAGCGGGATCTCATTCGCGGTGGGCAGCAGGTAATCCATGAACGTGCCGGTCAGCAGTTGGCCCTCGTCATCGTAGAGCGTTTCCTCAAACAATGCATACCCAACCCCTTGCGCGATGCTCCCCAGGTGCTGCGTCGCCACGATCCGGGGATTGAGCTGCGTTCCACAGTCGTGGACACTGACATACTTCACGATCTCAACCACGCCCGTCTCGATGTCTACGTCGATGACGGCCACGACTGCCTCGTAGGGGTAAGAAGAGAACTCGTTGCGGCGTCCCTTCTCGTCGCGGTCGTACACGATGTTGGGGTTGACGAAGTACCCTGTGACTTCGAGCGCTGGCTCCTCTCCGGGCGGGAGGCGGTCCACATCCTGGTAGGCGATCTGGATCACTTCCCGGAGGGTGATCTGCCGCTCCGCGCTCCGGATCGTGTCTCCTTCCAGCCGCAAGTCGCGGGGATCGACGCCCAGACGGTGCCCCGCGATCCGCAGGATCTTGTCCCTGAGCATATTGGCCGCGACCAGCACCGCCGGCATGGTAGTGGAAGACGTGCGGCTGCTCCCCGGCCCCGCGCCATACGGCGTGACGACCGAATCAGACTCTCCGAGGACATACACCATCTCGGGGGAGATACCGAGGCGATCGGCGACAATCTGGCTCACCGTGGTGGAGTGACCCTGCCCCTGCTGGCCGCCGGCCGGGTAGGCGCTCACGACGCCGGACAGCTCCATCTTGAGCCGGCAAGTGCCGTAACCGCCGCCAACGCCGCGCCGCGCGGCCCCGGTGGGCTCGATGGCAAAGGAGACGCCAATCCCCCGCCTCAACGCTGGCCGGGTTTGCAGTGCCGGCTGTTCCCGGCGAAGCTGATCGTAGCCAGCCAGTTCCATCGCGCGCTGCAGGCACTCACCGTAGCGCCCGCTATCCAGAACCGCGCCCGTAGGAGTCTTGAACGGAAATGCCTCGGCGGGCACGAAGTTCTTGAGCCGAATCTCGGCCGGATCCATGCCCAGTTCCCGAGCGACGATGTCCATCATCCGTTCGATGACGTAGGCCGCGTCGGCCTTTCCTATCCCCCGGACAGACCCGTGGGCAGTCTTGTTGGTCGCCACGGCGTAGGCATCCGCTTGATAGGCACCGATGTCGTAGGCTCCGGTCAGGTAAAGGAAAGCGGCGGTCACCGAATTATCCATGCCATTTGTGGCCCCGATGTCCGCGACGAAGTGGTCCCGGAGGCCCAGGACGCGGCCGTCCGATCGAGCCGCCAGCTCGATGTAGTGGAGCTGATCCCTTCCCTGACGGGCCAGGGCCAGGTGCTCCGTGCGAGTTTCCGTCCACTTGACCGGTCGCTGCAGGTGCCGCGCCAGCGGCGCTAGCACGACTTCCTCCAGCGCATTCCCGTTCTTGGCACCAAATGAGCCGCCCACGTCCGGCGCGATCACTCGCACCTTCATGTCCGGGACCCCCAGAATTTGCGCAACGCGGTTCCGGAAGCCGTGGACGCCGACGGAGGTGGTCCAGACCGTTGCCTCACCTGTACTGTGATCGTAGGAAGCCACGGCAGCTCGGGGCTCGATCGGACAGGCCTGGAGCCGTTGCGTGCGTAGACGCGCCTTGATGACGTGGTCGGCCTGGGCAAACACCCGGTCGATATCGTCGCTGGCGATGTGCATCTCCCGGACCACGTTGCTTTCCATATCGGACATGACCCGAGGCGCGTCCGGCCGCATGGCGACTTCGGGGTCCAAGACGAACGGCAGCTCCTCGTACTGGACAACGACCGCGCTCGCCGCGTCCTCCGCCGCCGCGCGGCTCTCCGCCACAGCCACGGCGATGGATTCGCCCACATGGTGGGCCTCGTCCGTCACGAGCGGCCACGGTCCCTTGGCTCCGATCACGCCGTTCCAGTCCGCCGCCGTAAACACTCCCAGCACTCCGGGCAGCGCCCGCGCGGCCGCAACGTCGACGCCAGTGATCTTTGCGTGGGGGTGGAAGCTTCGAACGAACGCCGCGTAGGCCTGACTCGGTAGCTGCACGTCGTCCGTGTAAGTCCCGGCTCCCTGGATGAACCGCTCCAGTTCCTTCCGCTTCAGCGGCGCTCCAATCCCGCTTCGCTGCGTCGCCATCACGTGCCCTTCGCGTTCTGCCATCGATTCCCTCACATTCGTTCCAAGATCATCCCGCTTTGACCATCTGGGGCTCCTTTTTCACCCCACACACGGAAGGAGGGTCACCTCCCCGGGGCAACCCCCCTTCCACCAGATGCTATTGACTGCGTTCAATCCCCTCCCCCCACTGCCCCACTGTGGGTTCGGGGGACGGAGCCCCGCGTCAGTGGGCGGGAGGGCAGGCCATTCTCTCCTACATCTCGCCGCGCATTCCTGCTCCGCCCGCCGCCTGCGTCCTGCCGTCACCGCCACGCTCCGGCTCCAGGTGGAGGTACTCACCGTACTGCTCGATGATCCGCCGCCGCAGTTCGGGCGAGACGTCGTTGGTGGGCGGAAAGCTTTCCTTCCAGGCGAACGGCTTCAGCGCGTCGATGAGCATGCAGGAGTGGGTGTACGCATGCTCGAGCGGAACGTGGGCCTGCTCGGGAGTGAACCGCGGGCTCACCGCTGATGCCCAGTTGTTCTCGTAGAAGTGCACGTCCTCTTTCGGATCAACGCGGCTGCCCACGGCCCAGAACACTTCGCGCGCGTCGTGAGGATCGATGTCGTCGTCTACCAGGACCAGCATCCGGGGTGGGCGGTTGTTGATTCCCGACATGAACCAGTCGGCGACCCGCTTGCCGTGCCCCGCGTACATCTGATGTACGGAGATAACGGTGAAGGGGCCCGCGTGCCCGATGCCGCGCACGTCGTGGAACCCCGCCTTCCTCACTTCCCTCATGAGCGCCACGTCGCCACCGTCACCGCCGCCACCGCCCCCGACGTTCTTGTACGGCGGCGAGCCGGCCAGGATCGGGTCGGTCCGGTAGTAGACCGTGTCAATCTTCAGGGGCGGTGCCGGATGACCCTCGAGTCGCTGGTAGTAACCGGAGGCCTCGCCGAACGTCCCTTCCAGCCGCAGCGGCTCACGGTCGGGATGCATGATGTGGCCCTCGAGGACGAGCTCCGCTCCCGCCGGAATGGGAAGGCCGGTCTTCCCCTTGATGACCTTCACCGGCTCGCCTCGCATCCAGCCCGCGGTCCCGAGCTCGGAGACGCCCCAGGGCTCACCCGCGCCGGCTGCCGCCAGGAGGGCCGGGTCGCCGTTGACGTGGATCACTATCGGACAATCGAGTCCCCGCTCGAACCAGTGATCTCGAATGATCTGGCCATGGTGGCCGTGCGCTGAGTGCAGGCCGATGTGATTTCGGTCGTAATACTGGCTGCGGTAGGAGCCGATGTTCACATAGCCGCCGTCGGGCTCCATCGTGATGCAGGCGCTCGCGCAGGCGATGTAGGGGCCTGAATCCAGTTCGTGCCAGGTGGGCGAAGGGAAGATGCTCAGGTCGACGTTATCGCCTTCCATCACGTTCTCGAGCACCGGTCCCGACGTCACATACTCCGGCTCGATCGGCTTCTTCTCGTCGAGTCGCTTCTCTAGCCAATCTCGGTACGCCTGGCCGCTCAGATCCAGCGGTGTACCGTTAGCCAGACGGCCTCGGTTGCGCGACCCCGTAATGTTGGTCGCCATCCGGTAGCCCTTCTGATAGCCCTTGATCTCATCGAAGAGAAACAGCTTCGGGTTCGGGCCCTGGCCGTTGATCGCGTAGATGGCACCAATCTCCAGGTACGGATCTACGCCGTTGATCCGTTCCAGTTCCCCCAGTTCGTCGCACTTCGCCATGAAGTCCCTGAAACCCTCGAACGCAGTCACCAGGCTATTCCCCCTTCTGTGCAACGGGTCTCACGCGCCGGCTGCGTGAACGCACCTTGACCTTGATCTCAACCACGACTCGCTCCCCCGGTCGCCACGGCCTGGCTCCTCTGGATTGCTTTCAGCACCCGCTCAGGCGTGTAGGGTGGGTAGCGCACTTCGATCGCTCCGCCGAACGCGTCCTCGATCGCATTGCCCAGGGCGCACGGTGCGCTGATAGTGCCCGTCTCGCCGGCCCCCTTCGCCCCCAGCGGAGTGAACGGTGTCGGAGTCACGGTGTGCCCCAGCACGAGAGGTGGAATCTCCTGCGCGGTTGGCAGCAGATAGTCCATGAACGTACCGGTCAGCAGCTTGCCGTCTTCGTCGTAGAGCACCTCTTCGTACAGTGCCGTTCCCAAGCCCTGGGCGATGCTCCCCATGTGCTGAGTTGTCACGATCCGCGGGTTGATCATGTTCCCACAGTCGTGCACGCTGACATATTTCACGATCTCCACGACGCCCGTCTCCGTGTCGACGTCCACCACCGCGATGACCGCCTCGTAGGGGTACGACGAGAACTCGTTCCGCCGCCCCAGTTCATCCCGGTCATACACGTGGTTCGTATTGATGAAGTACCCGGTAACTTCCAGGGCTGGGTCTTCACCCGGCGGCAACCGGTCCACGTCCTGGTACGCGATCTGGATGATCTCCCGGAGGGTGATCTGGCGCTGGGCACCCCGGACCACGTCCCCCTCGAGCCGCAAAGTCTCCGGGCTTACTCCGAGACGGTGCCCCGCGATCCGCAGGATCTTGTCCCGGAGCTGATTTGCCGCCACCAGGACCGCCGGCATCACCGTCTGCGACGTCCGGCTGCTGCCGGCTCCGGCTCCAACGGGAGTCACGAGCGTATCGGGCTCGAACACATGCACGTTGTCGGGCGAACCGCCCATCCGGTCCGCCACGATCTGGCTGACCGTGGTGATGTGCCCCTGGCCCTGTTGAGCTCCGGCCGGATAGGCGCTGATGACCCCCGACAGTTCCATCTTGAGCCGGCACGCTCCGTAGCCGCCCCCCTGACCCCGACGGGCCGCGCCCGTCGGCTCGATGGCGAAGGACACGCCGATCCCTCGTTTGACCGTGAGCCGCTCGTTCAGCTCTGGCTGCTCTCTCCGGAGCCGCTCATAGTCGGCCAGCTCCATCGCTTTTCGCAGGCATTCCGCATACCGGCCGCTATCCAGCATGGCGCCGGTAGCCGTCCGGTACGGGAATTTCTCCTCCGGCACGAAGTTCTTGAACCGGATCTCGGTGGGGTCGATTCCCAACTGGCGGGCCGCAATGTTCATCGTCCGCTCCATGACGAACGATGCGTCTGCTTTCCCGATCCCGCGCACCGACCCATGCGAGTTCTTCGTGGTCGCCACGGCGTAGGCGTCCACCTTGTAGGTCTGAATGTCGTACGGCCCGGTCAGGTACAGGCTGGCCGCGGTCATCGAGACATTCGGCCCGGTATTCGCGCCCAGGTCGGCGATCATCCGATCCCGCATCGCCAGGACCCGACCATCAGCACGCAGGGCCAGCTCAACATAGTGGGTCTGATCGCGGCCGTTCCGCATGACTGCCAGATGCTCGGTGCGCATCTCCGCCCACTTCACCGGGCGGCGCAGGTACCGGGCCAGCACCGGCAAGATGATCTCCTCGGGATAGATCCCGTTCTTGCCGCCGAACGACCCGCCCACGTCGGGATTGATGACGCGGACCTTGGTTTCGGAAAGCCCCATGACCCCCGCCAGCTGGCTCCGCAGGCCAAAGACGCCGTTGGAGGACAGCCAAACGGTGACTTCGTCGGCCACGTGATCGTAGGAAGCGACCACCGCCCGAGGCTCCATGGCCAGGGCGTGGATCCGCTGGGTCTTCAAGCGCGCACTCGCCACCTGATCTGCCTCTAGGAACGTCTCGTCGGCGCTCTTCCCGTCGCTTACATCAAAGTGGATTTCCACCATGATGTTGTTCGGGCGATCCTCAAATACGAGCGGCGCATCCGGTTGCATGGCGGCCTCGGGGTCCAGAACCACCGGTAGCTCTTCGTACTGCACCCCTACAGCGCTCGCCGCGTCCTGTGCCTGGTACCGGCTCTCCGCCACAACCACTGCGACGATCTCACCGACGGAGTGGACGATGCCCGAGGCCATGGGCGAGCGCGGAGTACCTTCTCGTCCGCCTTCCGCCTGACGTTCGTGACGGCCGACCTGGGCGCCGACACCGAGCACACTGCTCCAGTCCTCCGAGGTGAATATCCCCAGGACTCCTGGCACGGTTCGCGCAGCGTCGAGGTCAAACCCCCTGATCGCTGCGTGGGCGTGAAAGCTCCTCACGAATGCGACATAGGCCTGATTCGCCAGGAGTACGTCGTCAGTGTAGGTCCCAGCGCCTAGAACGAAGCGTTCGGTCTCCTTGCGCCTGAGCGGCGACCCGATTCCGGTCGCCATCTCATGTCCGCTGTGCTCTGTCATGCACTCTTGGCCTCGTAACTCCGCTCTTGGATTACCTGCCCGTTGTGTTTCAGCGTGAGATCTACCGAGGCGGCGCGCTGAATCGTGACGAAAGCTCCGCAGCGCTCTCCCGCCTGCTCCACGATCTTCTTGATCTGGTCGTCCGAGTTCTGGCTTTCGATGGACACGTTCAGCAGCAGCTTGATGAATCCGCCCGGCTCTCCCTGCGCCGGCCGCCCCGAGATTCCGGTGATATCGGACTCCAGGTGATGCAGCTTCAGATCCAAGAGCGTCGCACTCTTCACGATCATCACCTGGTGACACAGCATGATGCCCGCCAGGAAGTACCGCAGCGGCGCGGGGCCCGCGTCGTTGCCTCCCGATTCCAAGCCCTCATCCGAGAGAAACTCGTGCCCTTCTACGGTAGCCCGAAACTGCAGGTTTTGAACCGCCCGCGACTTGACCACGAACCCTCCCCGTCGCGGCTCACCGGGGGCAGCTGGCTGAGGGGCCGGGGGATTGACGAATTGTCTCGTGGCCTGCGCTTTGACTTGAGGTCCAACGTGGAGTCCGTAGCTCGCGGTGTCCGGGGACATGGTCTCTGTTGCGCTCATACCAGGATCCTCCCTTCCTCACAAACGACGATGTCGTCATCCACAACCACCGTTGGGCGGTCGATGATCCCTTCCATTCGGAAGATGCTGTTGACGATTCCGCGATCGGCCCCTTGGCCGATGCCGAAGTGCATCGCCCCATACCGCTTCTTCTCGCTGCGCATCAACCCGAGGTTCGGCATGGCCAGCTTGTTGGTCCCAATCGCGATCTCCCCGCCGATGCGCCAGGAGTTCTCGTCACCGTGCTTCTGCAGGTACATTCGCACCTGGTCTGCTTCGGCCCCACCCTCAATCGCCGTGATCGTGCCGTTCTTGACGGTCAGCTGTACCGGGTTCTTCCATACCCCCGGCGGGTAGTGCGCCGTCGTGTCCCATACGACCGTCCCGTTCCCGGTGTCCGGTTTGGCCTCGATGTGGATCTCTCCGTGCGGCCAGGTGCCTCCACCGATCTTCCCCGTCTCCGGATTCCGACTGAACGGCTCCACCGGCCGGCCCCACCGCTGCGCGTTCGAGTACGGCATGTCGGTGATGTCACACAGGAAATCCATGCCGAACTTCGAGGTCACTCGCAGCATCTTGCCCTGGTCGTAGATCTCGCCGATCCGCCGCTGGATGTCCTGCATCTCCAGGCAATCGTCCCCGGTGGCCCGTCCACCGCCCTCCAGCAGGACTTCAACCGTTAGCTCTTCCATCAGCCAGGAGCGGACGTGAGCCGCACGAAGCGCGTGGGACTCCACCATCATGGTGGTGGTCAGTAACAGCGTCCCGTCAGCCTCCGCCGCGGCGGCCAAGGCCATGGATGTCGGGTCGGCGTCGTGATAAGCCCGCCTGGGGATCATCACCAAGGTTGGATCAGCTCCCCGCTCCCGGATCCCCGCCATCGCCGACTGCCACACCATCGGGTCCATGGCATCGTCGGTGAGAACTACCAGTTTGTCCTGCGGCTCCACGTTTCGGAATGGGTACTGCCAGGCCTTCATCAATCTGATGATCTGTGTCTCGGGAGACCCGTATCGCTCTGCCATCGCCATTGGTCTAACCTCCCTTCGACGTTGGCCGTCATCTAAGACAGTTCGGGAGACGGAACACTATCACCCCTTAGACGGATCCTTCCCTGAGACTGCGTACTGAGACACCCGTCCAGCTTTTACTTCACCCGCGCCTGTGCCGCTTTGAGAGCCCGCTTGAAAAACACCGCCGTCATCGCTCGCCGATACTCCGCCGATGCCCGCACATCCGTCACCGGCTCAATCACCCCATC
>JACQOR010000096.1 GCA_016202435.1 Chloroflexota bacterium | reverse complement strand
TCGATACGGATCACGTCGGCGCCGTGATCCGCGAGATGTTTAGTGGTGAATGGCCCTGCGCCTTGCCACGTAAAATCGGCGACGCGTACCCCTTTTAGTGGGAAACCAGGCATGGATCACACCTCCTTGGCCAGGCAGCGCCTGGAGGCCAGAGCGGATGGCTTTCTGGCCAACGCAACGTCATAGGCGCGGCGTGTAAACCCCACTGGCACCGGTAGCCCGAACGGTGCGCGGAGGGAAAACCCGCTTCATAGGACGCCTCCGCTGGAGAGACGCTGGAGATCCTCAGGCGTAAGCCCGAGCTCGCCCAGGACCTCCAGGTTGTGGCCGCCCAGGGGCGGCGCGGGACGCCGCATTCGCCACGGGCTATCGGACAGCTGGAACGGGGCGCCGGGCATGACCAGCTCGCGGTCCAGGGTGTGGTGCGGCAAGGTTTCCAGGAAGCCTCGGAACCGGAACTGCTCGCTCGCGGGGATGTCGGCCGGCGTGTTGATAGGAACCAGCGGGATGCCGCGCTGCTTCCCGCCTTCGTAGAGCTCGCGCTTGGTGTGCGCCATCGCGAACGGAATGAAGATCTCTTTGAAGATCTCCGTCGCTTCCTTGCTCGCGACCCAGTCCCGATCCTTCCACCGCTCCTCCGACAGCTCTTCCGCCCGCGTCAGCCCTTCGCTCTCCAGCCATTCCATAAGGACCAACCATCGGGCACTTGACGCCCCGGCGCTGAGGACGATCTCGCCGTCCTTGCACGGATAGAGGCCGGAACCCGGAGCGTTTTCCAGACGACTGCCTCCGCGCCGCCGCACGATGCCCTCCAGGTCGTAGAACTGAATCGCCGTCTCGAGCGCCGTGGTGACGCACTCCTGCACAGACACGTCGACAAACTGGCCCGCGCCGCTCTCTTCCGCATCCAGGACAGCCATCATCGTCCCGATGGCGCCAAACTGCCCGCCCGCCAGCAGGGCCTGGTCGCCGGGCGCACGGGTCGGCTCCGCTTCCGCGTAACCCCCCAGGGTCAGGAGGCCGCCCATGGCCAGGAGAATCAGATCGTTGGCTACGTATTCCTTGTAGGGACCATCACTGCCGAACGGAGTGATGCTGGTGTACACGAGCGCTGGGTTGATCTCCTTGAGGGACGCGTAGTCGAGCCCCCGGGCCCGCATCACCCCCACTGGCTCGCTCTCGACCACCACCGAGGCGGTGGCGGCCAGCTTGCGAAACAGCGCCTGGCCATCGGCGGTGTCGAGATCCAGAGTGACGCTGCGTTTGCCGGCGTGAAGGTACGTGAAGGTCAGGCTGCGCTCGATGCTGGGAACGTTGTCGATGAAAGGACCCTGGCGGCGGTGAGCCGCGCCGGCCGGGGGTTCAACCAGGATCACGTCCGCTCCCATGCCGGCGAAGAGGCGACCGGCGTATGCGCTGCAAAGCCCCGCCACCTCGAGGATCCGCAAACCCTCGAGAGCGCCTGAACCCGGCTCGGACATGCTGGTCACCGCGCGGCCATAGGCACCGCCAGCTCAACCAGCGTGGCGGTGTCCTGGACTTCCTCGAGGCGCTCGGTCAGGTCAGCCAGCCGCTGCAGGGAGGGCTCGTCGACCCGGCCTTCCCCCGCGTCCAGCAGCTTGCCGCGAATGTCGGCGTCGCTCATGGGCTTGTCTGGACTGCCGATCGGCTGGTCGATCTCGCCGGTCAGGGTCGATCCGTCTTTCAGCTGAGCCCGGAACCGGACCACCGCGTGGGGCAGATCGTCGTTTCCCACCAGCGTCAGCATGTCCCGGAACGCCTTGATCTGCGGATCGGTCACGATGTCGTCGGAGAAGTCGTTCGGGCCCACATGGCCCTTCACGAAGGCGACGGAGGCGGTGTTGTACATGCTGAACTTGGCCTGCAGACCGGCGGTGATCTCCCGACCCCGGGGCAGCGTCGCGAAGCCCCGGGTCGCCATGATCAAGTCGACCGCCTGCATTCTGTCGAGGGCCCGGTCCACGTCCGCGACCGCCGAGGTCCGACTCAGCCCCAGTTGGCGCCTCAAGTCCATCACCGCGTCGATCGACGCGTGCATGGCGACACCCGCGGCGTACGGCTTGAAGCCGATGTTGGGCGTGTGCCAGGAAACCCCAAGACCGTCGGTGATGCTCTCCAGAACCGGCTCGGGTGCAGCCGCGGATGCGTACCCGCCCGTGCCTTCGATCGCGTCCTCGGCGGCATCCAGTCCCTGCTCCGCGAGCAGAGCGGACAGGAGGCCGTTCATGGCCCCGGTGCCGGCGTTGAGCGCCTTGGCCGCCGTCCCAAACATCTGCCCGCGGAGCCCGCTGGCCTGGGTCAAGGAGAAGCCCAGGGCGTAGTTGGTGCGGCGCGCGTCGAGCTTCAAGAGGCGGCTGCACGCCAGTGACGCCCCCACCGTGCCCATGGTTCCCGTGATGTGCCAGCCGATGGAATAGTGCTCGCGGCCGAGGCCTATCCCGAGCCGGATCGACGCCTCCAGGCCAAGGGCGAGGCTGTGCAGGACTTCCGTGCCCGAGAGGTGCCTATCGGCGGCCAGCAAGAGGAGCGGTGGGACGACCGGGGAATTGGTGTGAAAGACGGTGCCCCAGTGAGTGTCGTCGTAATCGTTGAAATGCGCCATGTAACCGTTGACCAGGGCCGCTTCCAGCATGGGCAGGCGCTCGGTGCGCCCAAATACGCGGGCATCACCGTGGGCCCCACACAGGTCGCATACTCTGATCAGCCTGCCGATCGCCTCTTCCCGGGAGGCGGACAGCGCCGCCGCGATGCCGTTGAGCACCGACTGGCGAGTCCGTACCAGGACCTCGTCCGGGATGGCACTCACGTCGAAGTCACTGACGAACTCCGCCAGAAGCCGCGAGTAGGCTTTGTCGCCCATGCCTGGTTCTCCTTCTACTTCAGAGTCGAGCTTCTTCGACTTTGACCCTACCTGCGGGGCGCTAGGCGGCCTTACACGCTTGACCCCGCGGCCGAGGCGAGCTGCATGACCTCACGCACGTCGGCGAGGTCGTCGACTTTCCACAGCGACGACAGCAGGTCTTCGCCCTGCGCATCCGGCAGCACGCCCTTGGCCAACCCCCGGAACTTAGCGCCGATCTGCTCGTCACTCATGGGGCGCTCGGGCGTTCCGGTCGGATGATCGACGCGCTCGGTATAGGAGCGGCCGTCTTTCAGGGTCACCGTCACCACGGCATTCCGCCCGGACAGCCCCGAGTCCGAGGTCAGCTCGATGCGGTCCCGCAGCGAGGCGATCTGGGGGTCGAGGGCCTTCGCCTCCGTGAACTGGGCGGGGAGAACCTGGCCGTCTACGAACGCCGCGGCCATGGTGTGGAAAAAGGAGAATTTCGCCTCCAGGTTCGTCCTGGGATGCCGAGTTCGGATGAGCTGAGCTGCCAGCCCACGGAGCCGGCCGGTCATGCTCTCGATGTTGTCCAGCGTGACGCCGTCCTTCTCGCGGAGAGTAAGGACGGCGTCAATCAGCGCGTGGTTACCGGCCCCACAGGAATACGGCTTCAGCCCGACTCTGGGGATCTCCCACCACTGGCCGAGATCCTTGGTCACCAGATTCACGTCGGGCTCGGCCGACATCGCATGCATGAAGCCTGAAGGGGCCTCGAGGATGCTCCGCGAAGACGTGAATCCACGCTTGGCGAGCAGCGCAGCCACCAGCCCGCCCTGGGCGGCGCGACCGGCGTGGAGCGGCTTGCACATGGAGCCAAAGTTGTCGGTCAGACCGGACGCCTGCGTGGCGGCCGTTCCCAACGCGTAGGCCATCTGCTCGGCATTCAACCCGAGGAGCCGACCCGCGGCCGCGGCGGCCCCCAGGATCCCGCACGTCGCGGTGATGTGCAACGCCGACCGTCCGCCCGGCGTGGCCGAGATCCCCATGCCCACCCGCAACGCCACCTCGATGCCGATGACTCCGGCCGCGAGGACCTCGCGACCGGATGCGCCCAGGTACTCGCCAGCAGCGAGCGGCGCCGGATAGATTGGAGACGAGGGGTGAATGTTGTCGCGGTAATCAAAGGGAATATGGGTATCGTCGAAATCTTCGAAGTGGCCCAAGTAGCCGTTGGCCAGGGCGGCGTTGGGGAGGGTCGTGCGGCCCCCGCGGCCGATGATGCTGGCGCGGGGGTTTCCCCCCTCCTCCCGGAAATGGTCCAGCAAGATGTCCAGCGAGGGATCGGTGGATGCGCAGAGCGCAACGCTGAAGTAGTTGACCAGACAGCGTTTGCCGTAGTGCAGGATTTCGTCGGGGATTCGTTCCGTCGGCCACTCGACGATGAAACGACTGATCTCCTCCGTTGCCCCCATCTCTCTTCCTCCAAGCTGCTTGGCGCTCGCGAGCCAACCTGGGAGACTTCCAGTCCGACCTGTGCTGCCTGAATCATCCTCCGAACGTCGCGGGCTTGCGCGGGGACCGGTCCATCCCGACCCGCGAATCTATCAGGAAGGCTGTTCAGGCGCAACTTCGCAACTGGGCACGAAAAAAGCAGGCTGGAAAGGAAGTCTTTCCAGCCTGCTTTTTTGTGCCGGTAACCCGAGCCCTCCGGTCCGGACCCGCCGCAGCCGACTACTTGTTGTAGTCCCACTCCCAGATGTTGCCCGTGGTTAGCTGACTCACCAACCGGGGACCGGTGACCCCCTTCAGCATGGGGATGGGCAGGATCTGCCAGTAAAACGGCATGGGAATCACCTTCCCCGTGATCTCGGCGATGAGCTGCTTGTGCAGCGCCATGCGGGCATCCTGGTTGATCGTAATCGGGATCGCATCAACGAGACGATCGACGACCGGACTGTTGTTGCGGCCCCGGTTGTCGCCGGTCCACCGAGTCTCCGGCCGCGGAATCCTCGATGAGTGCATGCGCGTGCCATAGAAGGCGGCTCCGGTGCCGGTATGCGCCCGGGCGCCCGGATAGGTGGACTGAAACTCGTTGTCGGCGTTCTCGGCCGTGGTAAGGGCGTGCACGTCGAGGCTCACGCCGACTGCCTTCCAGTAGTCGGCGACGATCGTCCCCTGCTTCACCGGGCCGCTGCCCTGGCGAACCAGCACCTGGGTGGAAAACCGCTCTCCGCTGGGCTGGTGCACCAGCATCCCATCCGCGCCCTTTACCCACCCCGCCCCGGCCAGCAGCTCCTGGGAGCGTCGCGGATCATAGGGGAATACGTACTTGCTGATCTCATCCCTCACGAACGGATAGTTTTCATCGGCGGGGTGATAAAAGCTGTCCGGGACCTCGGACAGACCTCCGGTCATGGCCTGCATGAGTTCCTGTCGATCGATGGCCTGGAGGAGAGCCTGGCGGACCGGCTGCTGGGGCAACCCGTTGACTGGTCGTGCGTAGACCGGGTCCACCATGAGCTCGAGTTGCTCCAGCCGGTCTGTCTTCTCCATGAGCACCTGATGGCCGGACCCCTGCTGCTCCCAGCGCGTCTTTAGCTCGATGGCCACCTCCACGTCCACCCCGGGAGGTAGCAACACGTCCACCGCCTCGGCCAGGATGTTGGCGGCCATCGTGTTGGCATCGGGAATGAACTTCACCGTGACCCGGCTCAGCTTGGCCGGCCCCCGGTAGTAATTCTCGAAGCGCTCGAAGTCCATGTGCGACCCCTGCTCCCAGCGCACCAGTTTGAACGGTCCGGTCCCGACGAACTCCGTGGTGAAGTACCGATGGGAGCCAAGCGCCTGCTTGTCCTGGACGTAGGTCGGCTCCAGAATGTGCTTTGCCAGCGGGTCGAATCCGGTGAGTCCCAGGATGGATGCCTGGGGCCAATGGGTCACGACCGTGTATGGGCCGGTCGCGGTCACTCCTCCGATGCGCGTCACCGCGCCGCTTCCCGTGGGCAGTCCCGCCACTTCCGGATCACTCCGAAGCTTGAAGGCGAACTCGAAATCCGCGGCCGTCACTGGCGTACCGTCATGCCACTTGGCATCGGAGCGGATCTTCCAGGTCACGTCCATGCTGCCGTTGGGATTTACGACCCAGGTCCCTCTCGTGTCGGAAGGCAGCTCCGCCGCCAGCTGCAGCTCCGTGTCCCCCAAGTGGGTTATCCGTGTAAGGCTGTCCTGTACCATGGCCGAGGGGTTGCCCGACCCGCCTTGAATGGCAACCCCTGTGCCGGTGATGGCGTTATCGAAGCTCGCCGGCTCCCGTTGAATGGCAATAATGAGGCCCTTCTCCGGCTGGGGGGCCGCCTGTGCGCCGGGCTGCCCCGCAGCGGGGGTCGTCTGGCCCGGCGCACAGGCGGCCAGTACGAACAGTCCGATCGTCGCGAATGACAGGCTCGCGTGTTTTTGCAGCATCGCTACTACCTCCGAGGCTATCTCCCTCAAGCGGACGGCGCGAAGCTCACCAGCGTGCTGAGGGTAAAGTCGATGTTGTGGCGGTAGGCATCGGACTGGTACTGGTGGTACGTTCGCGCCTCACCCTCCACGTTGGCAGAGCCGCAGTCCAGCGCAACCAGGGTCCGGTAGTCGCGATTGCTGGCACCCAGCGAAGCCGAGTGGACACAGCCCGCGGCGGAAACGCCGGTCATGATGATCGTCGTGTCAGCGCCGAGGAGCCCTTGCCGCTCGAGCGCCTCTTCTAGCCCGCGCCAGGCCCAGATGTCGTGGCTCCACTTCTGGATCACGATGTCCTCCGGCTGCGGCGCGATCTCGTCCACGATTTGCGAGTCCCACGTACCAATGATGAGGTGCAGCGGACGTCCAAATACGGTGTGCTCCGGCGACTCCACCTGCCGAACCGAGTTGCTATAGATGACCTGCGCACCCGCCGCGCGCGCCTTGGCCAGGAGCCGCACGTTCCCCTCGACGATGTCGAAGGAGCGCCGGCTGTTCGGGTTCGTGTTGTGGTTCTGTATGTCGACGACCAGCACGGCGGTTTTCTTCGGGTCGAGCGTGAATGCCTTGGGCTTCGGGGTTTCCACGGTGATCTCGATGGTCTCGGGCAGCGGCTTCCAGGCCATGGTCGCTTCTCCTAACCAGCTGGTAAGTAACTCTTTCTCAAGTCACGAATCTATCAGGAAGGCTGCCGAATCGCAACCTTCTGCTCCCTCTCCGTCTGGGAGAGGGTATCGCGGGAACCGCGGCCGGGCCACAGATTCCCTGACTCACGACGCTACTTCCCGGGCGGAACCAGCAGCTGGGCCAGCTCCCGAGCATCCGAAACCTTCTCGAGGTTCCACAGCATTTCCGTCGTCCGGTCCACCTGGTCGCGGGGAAGCACCGCCAGCGCCAGACCTCGGAACTTCTCCTCTACTTGTCGGTCGCTCATCGGGTTCTCCGGGGTGCCCGTCGCGTGCTCCACTCGTTCGGTGTACGTCCTGCCGTCGGCAAGGGTGAGCGTGAGGACCGCGCCGCCCCTGCCCACGGAAGGATCCTCCACGACCTCGGTCTTGGCCCGGACAGCGTGGATGACCGGGTCGATGGCTTTCTCATCGGTGAACTGTGCCGGCAGCGCTTGCCCGTCCAGGAGGCCCACGGCAATGCCGTGGTAGTAGGAAAACTTCGTGTCGAGCGCCGATACCGGATGGTGGTGCCGCACCAGGTTGGGCGCGAAGCTGCGAAGCCTCCCCTCAACGTGCTGAATAGTCTCCGGCCGGACGCCGTCCTTTTTCCCCAGCGCAATGGCGGCATCAAGCAGGGCGTGGTTGGCCTGGCCACAGGAGTACGGCTTGAGCCCCACGTTCGGGAGCTCCCAGCGCTCCCCGAGGCTATCGGTGAGCTCGCTCAGGTCGTAGTCCTTGGCCATCACGCCGACGAATCCGCGGTCGCCGGTGAAGATGCCGTCTGTGCCGGTAAAGCCACGCTTTACGAGGCTGGCAGCCACCAATCCGTTCTGCGCGGCTCGGCCCGCGTGAAACGGCTTGCACATCGACCCGAAGACCTCGCGAAAGCCGCAGGCCTGGGTACCGGCCACGGCGAAGATCCACACCATCTGCTCCTGCGTCAACTCCAGCAGCCTTCCCGCGGCCGCTCCGGCGCCGATCACCCCACAGGTGTTCGTGATGTGCCAGCCGCCGGCGCCATCGCGGAAGTGCTGCGAGATCAGCAGCCCCACCCGGCAGGCTACCTCCACGCCGAGGGTGAATGCCGCGAGAAGGTCCCGCCCGGTCGTCGGCCGGAGCTCGCTGAGCGCCAGGGGAGCCGGAAAGATCGGCGAGGTGGGATGGATGACCGTGCTGTGGGTGTCGTCGAAGTCCTCGAAATGCCCGATGAAGCCATTCGCCAGCGCGGCGTTCTGAGGCGAGGTCCGGAACCCTTTCCCCAGTACCGTGGCCGCTTCGGTGGCACCGTCGCTCCGGAAGAGATCGAGAAGAACGTCGATCGCGGGATCAATCGATCCGTAGAGCGCGACCCCGCAGTAGTTCATCACACATCGCTTGGCGAGATGCGTGATTTCCGGGGGTATGTCGGCGGCGGGATACTCTCTCATGAACTGTGCGAGCTTGGTCTCGGTGGCCCCCATTTCTCCCCTCCATTGATACTGGTATCTCGCTGAGAAGGACCGCGAGCTACACCGGTGTGCTCACCGGTACTTCAGGCCCGATTCCCTCAGGGTTAGCATCGCACTCTCCCGCCGCACCCCGCCGGCTACCACCTCACCCACGAACAGCGTGTGATCTCCGCCCGGTTCGAAGGTGGCGCGAACCTCGCACTCGAGGAACGCGATCGCTTCGTCCAGGATGGGGGTTCCGCGGAAGCTCCGATTGTGGGGGACGCCTGCCAGATCGCGAGGGCGCAGGCGGTGAGGCAGCGCCAGGCGGTTGGCGCGGGAGATGTTCCCCCGGTCCAGAAAATTGATGGCAAACGTCCCGCCGGGAACCAACGTACCGTGCGAGTAGCTGGTCCTGTCCAGCGCGAGCACCAGCAGGGGCGGTTCGAACGAAACCTGGGTCAACCAGCTCACAGTGCAGGCGTTCAGGCTGTCCTGCCCACCCACGGAGAGCACGAACACGCCGTAGGGGATGAGGGTTAGCGCGTCGGCCGGGTCACCTTCGCCCAGCTCCTCCGGGCCGCTCATGGTGGGTCCCGGGACGGCCGGGGGTGGCTCGCCAGTCTCGGCGGCAAGAACCGCCCCGAGTCTCAGGGGGATCCCCCGCCTTTCGAGGGCCTCAATGATCCCCTCCCGACTGCAGAGCGACGGGTCGTGCTCGACGCACAGCGCGTCCCCGTCCATCCACACCCGCTGGACGCCGGGGAGCCGGTGGGCCAGCGCGAGGATCTCCCCCTGCTGTTCCGGATCCTCCAGCCGGTGGACCCCCAGTACCGTAGTTGCAAGCCCGCCGGTTCCGCTTTCGTCGGCCGTCTCTGGAGACATGCGTCCGGCCCCCTCTCCCCAAACTCCCCGCGACGGTGGGTGGGATTAACCCCGCGTTCTCAGCGACTCTCGCGGTTCCGGACGCGAACCTCGGGGTTCTCGGCAAGCGCGTCGAGGATCGCGGCCAGGGTTATTACCTCGGGATTGTAGGTGACCACGATCTCGGTCTGGGTCACTACGGCCCCCAGCACGCCCCGGAGCCGGCCCAGTTCGGCGCCGACCGTTTCTTCGGTCTCGTAGGTGTCGAACCGGACCGGAATTACGGTGGTCTCGGACCGGTTCGACGTGGCCGTCGGCGAACGACACGGCTCGTCGAGCGCGGAGAAGCCGAGTTGCCTCAGCCGGGAAACCAACTCTGAGCGCCCCAGGACTCGAGAATCATAGACCACAGTCATGGTGTTATCCGGTTCCACGATGAGCGACACCACCCCCGCCGCCGGACCGATCTGAGTCCGGAGTCCCTCCTCGTCTTCCGGATAGCTGAGGCGCCGGAAGCAGATCGTGGTGGTCTCCAGGACGGTGGGGACGTCGGGACTAGTGACTGGTCGGGTCGGCATCTGGGCGGCACCCGCGGCTGTGGGGGAGACAGCCCTGACGTTCCCGTTTTGCGGAGCCGGTGACGCACTCGGCGCGGCGCTGCAAGCAGCCAGCAGGCCGGACGCGAGCGAGAGCGCCAGGAAAACGGCCAGGCCACGGAGATCTGAAGCGGGCCAGCGCGGTTCGGGTTGCGCGGGGGCTTGTCCCCCGCTAGGCCAGCTGGCCACAAAGGGCCCCCGCCACCGAGCGGACGCGAGCGCTGTTTCCCAACCGGTTACCCGAGCAAGATGGACTCGAGTCGACGCTGGGTCAGCGCTGCTCGGAGAGCGTCTCCGGAAAAAGTGCCTTCGCCGGTCACCACACCCGTTAGCAGGTCCAGCGGAGTGTTTTCCCAGGTCCCGGCGGGGTCGTAGGCGTCTGGCATTGGAACGGAGTATCCGGCCGGGAAGAATCGCTCCGGCCCGCACACGCAGTAGCGCGGGACCTGGTGCTGTTCGGCGAGCTGGACTAGCTCCGAGGTTCCCCGCCAGTGGACCAGACCCGAGGGCGAAAGACCATGTGCGCCGAGCAGGATAGCGGTGGCCTCCTTCATGAGGATCCCCGCCTCGTCAGGGCGCGTAGCAGCCACCGGAATTCCGTGGAGTCCGAGCGCTACGGAGAGAGCGTCGGGCGGGTCGGTCGGTCCCGATAGGGAGGCCGCCGTGAACTCCAAGCCCGCCGCCCGCGCCTGGCGCAGGGCGTCAATCAGGTCAGTGCCGTACCCGAACAGCAGGAGATGTGAGCCATCTTGGATCAGCTGGGCCGCCTGCATGATCCGCTGTCGCTCCCGGGCGAAGAGCGCCTCGCGCCAGTTCTCGGCCCGCTCCCGCATGTCTTCACGCATGCGCTGCCCCTCGCCGCGCCCGTAGAAGGATTCCAACGGCTTGATCATGTCATTGGTCAGGTTCATTAGGGGTGCGCACGCGGGTTGGGCATGGGCCAGTGCTCTACAGAGTCCGCGGATCTCGAAGTTGACCTCCAGGGGCCGCTCGATCCAGCGCTTGTGGCTGAGCTGGAGAAAGATCTCCACTCCCTGGAGAGCGAGGGCCACGGGGTCTGCCCATCGGCTATCGCGGACAGCGGCCACCATCTCCTCGATATCAGCCTCGAGAGGGAAGTCCGGGAGCGGGAAGGCCCCTTGATCGGGCTCACTCATGCGCGTGCGCTGCCGTCAGGTCCGTCACCACGACTTGCCCGATCATCCAGGGGTGATCCTGACAAACGTACTGGTACTCGCCCGGCTGGGCGAAGCTCATGCGGAACGTCTCACCAGGCATGAATGCACCCGAGCTCCAACTCAGGTCCACGGCGGTGACCGTGTGCAGCCGGAAC
>JACQOR010000088.1 GCA_016202435.1 Chloroflexota bacterium | reverse complement strand
GTTCTATCATATGAGTAACCGAGTGGGGGAGCCGCCGTGACCCAGGAAGCCACTAGCCAGACGCAGCAGTTGCTCCGACCTCCGTCTGACCTGCCCGAGCCCGAGCTGACGCCGAACGCGAAAACGGTGCTCGAGGCCCGGTACCTCCACAAGAGTGAGGACGGGCGGCACTTGGAGACCTGCGGAGGGGCCTTCTGGCGCGTAGCGACCGATATCGCTCGCGGGAGCGAGCCCTGGGAGAGCGGGGTCGGCATCGAGCAGCTCAAACGCGAGTACTACCTGGCGATGGCCCGCCTGGAGTTTCTCCCGAACTCCCCCACGCTGATGAACGCGGGAAAGAACAATGGCCTCCAGTACTCGGCCTGCTACGTGCTGCCCGTTGGTGACTCCATGAAAGAGATCTTCGAAACCAACAAGCGGGCTGCCCTCATTCACCAGAGCGGCGGCGGCACGGGCTTTGCGTTTTCGCGCCTGCGGCCGGCCGGCGACATCGTGGGCTCCACCGGCGGCGTGGCCAGCGGCCCGATCAGCTTCCTGGAGGTCTACAACGCCTCCACGGAGTCGGTAAAGCAGGGGGGAACCCGTCGTGGCGCCAACATGGGCATCTTGCGGATCGACCATCCGGATATCTTGAACTTCATCTACTGCAAGCGGGATCTGAATGAACGGAATCAGGCCGCATACGACGTGGCGGCTCCGTCCCTCTCAGTGGAAGGGCGGGAGTCGCTCAAAAAGACGCTCCTCGAAAGCCAGATCTCGAACTTCAACATCTCCGTGGGGATCACCGACAGGTTCATGCGCGCCGTGGAGCGGGACGAGGAGTATGAGCTCATCAATCCACGCACCGGCCAGGTGGTCGACCGGCTGCGGGCCCGCGACGTCTTCGAGCGGATTACCCAGTGCGCCTGGGAGACGGGTGATCCGGGCATGGTCTTCCTGGATCGGATCAACGCGGGGCCCGCAAACCCGGTACCGGCGATGGGCCCCATCGAGGCCACGAACCCCTGTGGCGAGCAGCCGCTGTACCCGAACGAGGCGTGCAATCTCGGATCGCTGAACCTCGTGAAGTTCATCAAGCCGCCAGCGGCCCGGCCCGCGGCGAACGGCCACATGCCCGGCTCCGCCGAGCACATCGACTGGGATCATTTGGAGCGAATCGTCCACCTCGCCGTGCGCTTCCTCGACGACGTCATCAACGTAAATCCCTATCCAGACGAACCCATTGACCAGGCGGTGAAGGCGAATCGCCGCGTCGGCCTGGGGGTGATGGGCTGGTCCGACCTGCTGGTGCAGCTGGGCGTCCCCTACGATTCCGAAGCGGCGGTCCAGCTCGGTGAGCAGATGATGGCCTTCATCAACCGCGCTGCTCACGACCAGTCGGAGCGATTGGCCGAGGTGCGAGGCCCGTTCCCGAACTGGGCGCAGAGCATCTACAAGGACGGCAAGCCGATCCGAAACGCGACGGTCACGACGATTGCCCCAACCGGCACGATCTCGATCATCGCGGGGTGCTCGTCGGGGATCGAGCCACTGTTCGCGCTCGTCTTCGATCGCCGCGGGTCCCTGGACGGGAAGCTCAGTCTCGAGACCAATCCCATGTTCCTCGAGATTGCCCAGCGCGAGGGTTTCTGGACTGAAGAGCTGGCGCGCCAGGTCCGGGCGAAGGGCACGGCGCGGGGAATCGCGGCCATACCGGAGCGCTGGCAGGCGGTGTTCGCGACCGCGCACGACGTGGAGCCGGAATGGCACGTGCGGATGCAGGCCGCCTGGCAAAAGAGCACGGACAACGCCGTATCGAAAACGATCAACCTGTCGCACGACGCCACGGTTGAGGATGTGGCGAACGCCTACCGGCTGGCCTATCAGACCGGGTGCAACGGCATCACCGTGTACCGAGACGGGTGCAAGGAGGGGGTCTTGCACGTGGGTTCCGGCGAGACGGAACCAGGTGAGGCTTCCGAGATCGCCAACGAATGGGACTACGCTCTGGCTGCCGCTCCGGCCGGGGCCGGGACTCATGATGCTCGTGCCATCGCCCCGCGGCCCCGGGCGCTGCGAGGGACGACCTACGAAATCGAGACGCCACTTGGGACCGCCTACATCACCATCAACCACGATGAGCAGGGCGAGCCCTTCGAAGTCTTTGTCAACCAGGGACGGGCGGGCAGCGATCTCGCGCCGCTCTCGGTGGCGATCGGGAAGCTGGCGTCGCTGGTGCTGCGCCTGCCTTCGAGCCTGTCGCCGCGAGCCCGCATGGAAGAGATGGCGCACAAGCTGCGGGGTCTGGGCGGCGCGACCAGCACCGGGTTTGGAGTGGACCGCACGCGGTCACTCCCCGATGCCTTTGCCCGGGTCCTGGAGGAGCACCTTGCCGCGATGGATGGTCCGAAGGCGGGGCAGCCCCGGCCCTCGGCGGTCTCGGGTTCCGCCGCCGCGAGGCCCACGACCGGCGGCACTGCGCTGCGGGTATCGGGCGCATTCTGCCCGGACTGCGGCATGGCGCTGGTCCACGAAGAGGGTTGCGACAAGTGTTTCTCCTGCGGCTACTCCCAGTGCTAGAGGCCGGGCCCCCGCGGGTCCGGCCTCTATAATTTGAGGCTCCGGGCGGGGTAGCTCAGTCGGTCAGAGCGAGCGACTCATAACCGCTAGGTCGTGGGTTCGATCCCCACCCCCGCCACCCCTGGCTCCTCCGCAGGGGCCCGCACGCTTGCGCCACGTCGCTTTTGGCCACTATCCTTGGATTCTTCCTCAGCGAGCCGGCGCGTGCTCGACCGTCGCGCGAACCCGAAAGGTGTCCATGGCTCGACCAGCGCCCTCGGATAGCCTCCCTCAGCCCATCTGGCGCACCCACCGCGTGGCCTGCAACCTGTGCGGGTCCACGACCTTCGTCGAGCTGTACCCGTCGACCATCGGCGAGCCGGCGGCGCTCGAAGAGCTGTGCGCCTGCACCAGCTCCGCTTACGGCCTGTGCGAGGCCATCGTGCGCTGCACCGACTGTGGGCTGGTCTATCAGAATCCCCAGCCGGTGCCCGAAGACCTGATCGATGCCTACGGACACGTGGTGGACGTGCGCTACGACCGGGAGCGTGAGGGTCGCATCCATACGTTTCGGCGGAGCCTCCGCGAGCTCGAAGAATACTGCGGTCGCGGTCGTCTGCTGGACGTGGGGAGTCACCTCGGCTTCTTCGTGGAGGTCGCTCGAAAGGCGGGCTGGGAAGCCGAGGGCATCGAGCCTTCGGAGTGGGCCGCCGCGACCGCGCGGAGCCGGGGTTTGCCGGTCGCGCGCGGCAGCATCGACGATCTCGAGCCCGACGCGTCATACGACGCCGTCACTTTGTGGGACGTCATCGAGCACCTGACCGATCCCGTGGCCGCGGTGGCGACGCTCCAGGGCATGCTGAAGCCGGGCGGCGTGCTCGCACTCTCCACCATGGACGTGGACGCGCCGGTGGCGAAGCTGCTCGGGCACAGATGGCCCTGGTACATGCAGATGCACCTCTTCTACTTCTCCCGCCGGTCGCTGCGGACCCTCGTCGAGCGGGCGGGGTTCGAGGTCCTGGAGATTCGGCGCCACCGCCGAATCGTGCGCGTCGCCTACCTGGCCTCGCGACTGGAGCGCCGGGTCGGCCGCTGGTATGAGCCGCTGCGGCGCATCATCGAAGGCTCCGGCCTCGGCGATGTGCTCGTGGGCGTGGACCTCGGCGACATCGTCACCCTGTACGCGCGCAAGCGGAGCGTTCCGGCTCTGACTCCCACCGCCAACGGCTCGCATCCCTGAGACTT
>JACQOR010000085.1 GCA_016202435.1 Chloroflexota bacterium | reverse complement strand
GGAACAAGGGGAGATCCGGGACGCGGCCGTCCATCGCGTCGTGGTGCCGGTCAGTTGGTTCGCGAATGGCCGGGCAGGAGACGCCGCGGAGCAAGATATCCGCCCCCGTGAGAAGTGCTGGGACTGAGCGTAGGAGCCAAAAGAGCGAACGGTTGGTGTGGCTGTTATGACTCCTCGGCCTTGAGGAAGACCTGGTTTGCGATGATGGCTGCCATGACGGCTCCGACGAGGGGACCGACCCAGTAGATCCAGTGGTCTGCCCATACCCCGGCCACGACGGCGGGCCCGAAGCTTCGGGATGGGTTCACGGACGCACCGGTCAGAGGGACCGCAACCAGGTGGATGACAAAGATGGTGAGGCCGATCGCCAATGGCGCGACGTTGCCGGGGCCGCGCGGATGGAGGGCGGTCATGAAGATAACGAACACGAGAGCAAACGTGAGCACGATTTCGGTGATCAGGCCCATGGTTACGGAGACACCGGCACCGAGTCCGTGAGCACCCAGTCCCGTTGAGGCCCCACCGGGGATGACTTGGGCGAGCAGGAATGAGCCCACAATGGCACCCGCGAGTTGGGCAACCATGTACAGAATCCCACGTTGGGTGGCGATCTTGCCGGTGACCATCGCCGCGATGGTCACCGCAGAGTTGATGTGACCTCCTGAGATATGGGCAGTGGCCCAGACGAGCAGGGCGATCGCGAAGCCGTGGGCGGCAGAGATAACGAGGAGTTTATCTGCCGTAAGCTGGGCCCCTGGGGCAGTGATGCCCGAGGCGATGACGGCACCCGGGCCGATGAAGCAGAACAAGACGAGCGCAAGAAACTCGGCGAAGCCTGCTTTGTAATCGTCGGTGGTCATGGTCTGCCCCTCCCTCGGGAAATAGGGCGGGAGCCGTCAGCTGCGGGCCGTCCCGGTGCGATTATAGGCGTGCACTCAGGGCATATCCACGACATAAGTAGGCACTAGAGCACAAACAGGTCTCGATTACGGGCGCTACTGGTCAGGCGTTGGCACCCGGCGACACGAGGACTCAGGAGCCTGAGAAGCCGGCCAGGGGCAGACGAATCCCAGCGAGGGTGAGCACAAAGAGGGAGACCGAGATCGCCAGCAGCACGAAAACAATGGCGGATGCACCGGCTAGCAGCAACCCGCAACCAAGCTTGAATCCGTCGGTAATGGTGAGATTCACGTTGCCCTCCAGCCTATGCCTGCCGCCTGGCTCGCGAAGGGTATCGTGAAACGTGCGGGCTGGAGGTGACAAAAAAGCGCAGCGGTTCATGAGCCCAGGGACCGGCGTAAGACACGCCGATTCGAGCGGAAACGCCTATGGCTTCCGCCGGAGGCGGCTCTCCGGCCGCGATCAGGAGGTCGCCTCGAGTCAAATCAGCGCGATTCCATCGACCGTCGATGCCAAGGGCGCGGCACAGACGCGCGGGGCCGTTAGTGGGTCCCTGCACACGTGAGATTGGCTCCAAGGCTCGTAAGAGTACCGCGCAGCCGCTGCCCACCTCCTCGGTTACGACGTTGATGCACCAGTGCATTCCGTAGACGAAATAGACGTAGGCGTGACCAGCCTCCTCGAACATGGGAGCTGTCCGAGGCGTCCGACCCCGAGACGAATGCGAGGCTCGGTCGTGCGAGCCCACGTATGCCTCTGTCTCTACGATTCTTCCAACTTTCCGGTCGCCGTCGCCCGCTTGAACAACCAGGTAGCGTCCTAGGAGATCGCAAGCTACTTCCGGCGTCGGCCGGAGGTAGAAATCCCTGGGGAGTGGCTCAAGGGCGAGCATAGGGTGGAGAAGAAAGCTTTAAGGGTTACCCCGCAGCCCCAGATATCGAGCGGCCTGAGTAACGTAGCCGCGTCCGTTTTCCAGGGTTTCCCTTACCTCGTCGTCGGTAACGATGCGGACTACCCTTCCGGGGCTGCCCAATACGAGGGAGCGGGGCGGAATCGTCTTGCCTTGGGTGACGAGCGCGTGCGCCCCGACGATAGATTCGGCACCGATCGTGGCTCCGTTGAGGACGATCGCTCCAATCCCGATCAGGACGCGGTCCTCGATGCGGCATCCATGGAGAGTGGCGCCGTGCCCCACGGTGACGTCCTCGCCGATCAACGTGGAATAGTCGTTGTCGACGTGGATCGTGCAGTTGTCCTGAACGTTGCTGCGTGGCCCCACGGAAATCTTTGCGAGGTCTGCGCGCAGGACCGTGTTGAACCAGATGCTGGCTTTACCCAAGAGGACGACATCGCCGATGAGGTGCGCGCCTTCCGCCACGTAGGCGTCCGCGGCGACGGTCGGCCAGTGGCCAAGGTAAGGGTACAGGGGCAATCAGCGGCGCTCACTCGAGGTAATCACGAAGGTCCCGGGTACGTGTGGGCTGACGCAGTTTGCGGAGCGCCTTTGCTTCGATCTGACGAATCCTTTCGCGCGTAACACCGAGGGAGGTGCTTACTTCGTCGAGGGTGCGTTCCCGCCCGTCGACCATGCCGAATCTGAGTTCCAGGATCGTCCGTTCGCGGTCCGTGAGGACGTTCAGGATGTCCTGGAGCGATTCGCGGAGTAGGCTGCGGGAAGCGCTCTCGGCGGGTCCCGGGGCCGCCGGATCCTCGACAAGGTCCGCCCGCGACGAGTCGTCGTCTTCCGACCCGATGGGGGCCTCGAGAGATACCGGCTCGAGCGCCGCCCGCATGACCTCACGGATCCTCTCCACCGGCAGGTCGGCCCCCTGAGCCAGTTCCTCCATGGTGGGATCGCGGCCGAGGTCTTGCATCAGGCTGCGTTGCACCCGGTTGATCTTGGCGATGATCTCGACGATGTGGACCGGAATGCGGATCGTCCGGCCTTGATCGGCGATGGCTCGGCTTATCGCTTGACGGATCCACCAGGTGGCATACGTACTGAACTTGTAGCCCAGGCGGTAGTCGAATTTCTGTACGGCGCGCAAGAGCCCGATGTTGCCCTCCTGCACGAGGTCGAGGATCGAAAGGCCGTGCCCGGAGTACTTGCGGGCGATGGCCACGACCAGACGAAGATTGGCCTCGGCGAGAGCGTCTTCTGCTTCTGAGGCGGCGCGGGTCATCGCGGAGACGTGCTGGACCACCTGGGGGACGCGAAGCCCGAGCACGGAGAGGGCTTCATCTGCGCCGGGCAGCACGCCCTCTGCCGCCCAATTTTCGGCAGCCCAGCGCAGGAGCCAGCCCGGACAGGCTCGAGCTGCCGTTGACGCGGTGATCGCGGCGGCCCGAGCCTCCTGGGGCGTCAGCCCGGTGTGGTAGATGCGGCTGGTCGCCTCGGCAAGAGCCGGATCGATGAGGCTCTGAAGCGTTTCCCAGGTGGCGAGGAGTCCATCGGCATCGCCGCTCTGGAGGGGCACGGCCTCGAGGCCAAATTCGAATCTATCCGAGAGCCGGCGGTAACACTCGCCGATGAGGCGCACATCGTCTTTCGTACCGAGGCGCCGGCTGATGTCCTCCAGGAACTCCCCGAGCTCTTTGGCGCGGCCGAGTGCACGCTCCTCTTCTTGTGTGAGCAAGGGGACTGCGCCAACCTCCCGGAGATAGAGGCGCAGATGGTCATCGAGCTGCAGGTCTTCGACGGGTTCAGGGCGGGCATCCAGCGAGAGCGTCTGCGCCCATAGTTCGAGGTTCGGCTCGCTATCGGAGAGGTCAGGTTCGGCGGTTGTCAGGGCGAGCGACGGCCCCACAGGCGGAACGGGCTCAGTATCATGGTCAACCACGGAATTCCTCCGTAGGGGAGCGATACCGCCAGGGGACGCTCGGAGTGTGGGAGACAGGCGAACGACTGCGGCTCGCAGCGACGAGGTCTGCCCGCGCCTTGGCCTTCTCCGCAATCTGGGTTTTTAGCGATTGAAGGTCATCGGGTTCTGGATCGTCAACGAGGGTGAGCAGCTCTCTGAGCTCAGTCGCGAGCTGCGATTCCTGGAGCTCCAGGGACAACACCGAAGTTTCAGCAGCGATCTCTGCTTCCGTTAGTCGGCTCGTGAATGCAAGCATGGACCGGACGCTAGAGATCGTTGGGGCCAGCCAGGGATCGTCGATCTGGTCCAGCAAATCGGGTCGCCATTCGGCTCGAGCCGCAGCCAGTATGCTTTCTAGTCGCGCAAGGAGCGCCCGGAGCTCGGGCGAGGCGATCTGCTCCAATGGGAAGTTTGGGACGTTGAGGCCGCGCTGCGCGGCCTCAACCATCAGGGCTATCGCGTACGTTTCCGAGTGGGCTAACGAACGGCCCCCCGAATCGCTGATGCCGGCGCTGGCAACTCGCTGCGCGCGTCGGCTGGAGCCACGACGTAATCTTGCAAGCTGCTCACTCAACGCCGATCTATCGATTCGCAGCTCCCGAGCGGCGAGTTCGAGATAGTATGCCCGCGAGACCGGGTCCGCTACCTCGGCCAAAAGCGGAAGCAAGGCATCAGCAGCTTCCCGTTTGCCCGTTAGTGTCTGGACGTCATGCTGGGCTCCGGCCCAAATAATGGCCTGCTCCATGACCGGCCGCGCGGCCGCAACCGTGGAGCGCCAGCGCTCTGGATCTTGCAGAATGACTTCGTCTGGGTCTCTCCCCGACGGCAAGAGTGCCACGGTGATCGAAACTCGATCGAAGCCGACCAGTGGCCGGGCCGACCCGACTTTCGCCAGGGTGAGGTGGGTTTCGGCAGCGTTGCCCCGTGCCGGGAGTTGAACGCCGGGTACGGCCTGGGGCCCAACTTCGCCGCCTCGTTGGCTAGCGTGCTGGCCCGCGGTATCCGCATCCAGTGCCAGGCAGATCTCGGGCGCGAGGCGTCGGAGCTCCTGGACGTGGCGCTCGGTCAATGACGTGCCCAGGGTGGCCACGACGTTGTCGAATCCTCCTTGATGGGCGATGACTACGTCAACGTAGCCTTCAACTACGACGGATCGCTTCTCGCGCTTGATTGCCCGCGCCGCGCCGGGCAGCCCATAGAGAGTCGAGCCTTTGTCGAACAGCTCAGTTTGTGGCCCGTTGAGATACTTGGGCTGCTGACCAGACGCGAGCGCCCTAGCACCAAAACCCACAATTCGGTCCTTCCCGTCGTGGATTGGAAATATCAGCCTGCCGTGGTAGCGGTCCCGCGCAGGGGCGCCCTCGGGCTGATAGAGAAGGCCGGCGGCGAGCATCTCGTCAACCGTGAAACCGTTCCGGAGCAGGTGCCGTTGGAGGGCGTCGTCAGCGTCGGGCGCCAGTCCGAGGAGGAACTGCCTTGCCGTGTCGTCCGTAATTCCCCGGCCATGGACGTAGTCGCGGACTGTGGGCGAATTGAACAGGAGCCCGTGGTAGTAGAGCGCCGCTGCCTCATTAGCAGCGTAGAGACGTGCGTGTAGCTCCTTGTCTTTCGGGCTTGTTTGAAATCGATCGATCGGAACGCCGGCTTCTTCGGCCAGCCGGCGCAAGGCTTCAGGAAAGGTGAGGTTTTCGATCTTCATCAGGAATGTGAAGATGTCTCCGCCTTCTCCGCAGCCGAAGCAGTGCCAGCGCCCCGTTTCCGGAAAAACGACGAACGAAGGCGTCTTTTCGGTGTGGAACGGGCAAAGCCCCTTGAATGTACGTCCGGCCTTTCGTAGCTGAACGTGTTGAGACACTAGCCGAACGACATCGACCGCGGAGCGGATCTGTCCGACCGGACTACTTTCCAAGGCTGCTCCGTTCCTCTAGAGCTCACGGCAAGCCGGAGAGGAAGGATACAGCTTGCCGTTCCATGATTCTGAGGGCGTGCGTGGCGGTCATCGCGTTGGCGCGCTGTCTCGGTGGCAACAGGACACGGAGCGCCCCCCATCCCGTGGGGCCCAGATCCGGATGAGGCGCTCTCCGTAGTAAGCCTTCGTCCCCTACTTGGTGGAGTACCCGCTGCCGGCGATGGCAGCTTTCGCCGCTGCGAGACGGGCCACGGGCACCCGGAAGGGTGAGCAGCTCACGTAGTTCAGCCCGACCTCGTCAAAGAACTCGATAGAAGCCGGGTCGCCACCGTGCTCTCCGCAGACTCCGACTTCGAGGTTTGGGCGCACGCGCCGCCCCGCTTCGACCGCCATCCGCACCAGCTTGCCGACGCCAGCCACGTCGACGGTCTGGAAGGGATTCTCCGGGAGTATCTTGTCTTCGAGGTATCGGGCGAGGAACTTGCTCTCAGCGTCATCCCGTGAATAGCCAAAGGTCATCTGGGTAAGGTCGTTGGTGCCAAAGCTGAAAAACTCCGCGGCCTGGGCAATCTCGTCAGCGGTGAGGGCAGCTCTAGGTATCTCGATCATGGTGCCGAACTTGTACTCGACGCGGACGCTCTGCTCGTTCATCACTTCTCGCGCCGTTTCTTCGAGCTGCGTGCGCACCTTCGTGAGTTCGTTCACGTGGCCCACCAGCGGGATCATGATTTCCGGTCGGGGGTCGAGCCCCTGCCGCTTCAGGTCACAGGCGGCCTCGAAGACAGCGCGGACCTGCATCTCGTTGATCCCAGGGAATGAGAGGCCGAGCCTGCAACCCCGAAGACCCAGCATGGGATTGGCTTCGCGTAGGGCTTCGACCGCCTGCAACAGGACCTCCTTTTCCCCCAAAAGGGCCGGATTGGAGGCGCTGCGGCGAAGCTCCGCGACCTCCAGAAGCAGGTCTGCGTAATCCGGAAGGAATTCGTGGAGGGGCGGATCAAGCAGCCGGATAACCACCGGAAGGCCGTCCATGGCGCGGAGGATGCCGGTGAAGTCCGCCCGCTGCATGGGGAGCAGTTGTTTGAGCGCACCCAGGAAGGGCTCGCGAGCCTCGGCGGAGGACCTCTCGGCTTCGTGGAGGGCGCGCTGCAGCTCGGGCCGGCGGTTCGGAGTTGCATCCTCCAGTTCAGCACGCAGACGGTTGACGTCACGTTCGCTCCGAGCTGCCGCGGGTGCTGCCAAGATCATCTGCTGCACTACGGGCAGCCGCTCCTGTTCCATGAACATATGCTCGGTGCGGCACAGACCGATTCCCTGGGCACCAAATTCGCGTGCGCGCTCCGCATCCTGTGGGTAGTCGGCATTTGCCCAGATTTCGAGGCGGCGGCGAGCGTCAGCCCAGTCGAGCAGCTCATGGAGGTCGTCCTGGTCTCCAATATTCGGCTGGATCGTGGCGATCTCGCCTTGGAACACTTCGCCGGTTGCGCCGTCGATAGAGATCCAGTCGTCCTCCGCGACGGTGTGCTGGCCAACCCGCATGACGCGCCGCTGGAGATCAATGGTGATGGCCTCCGCACCGACTACTGCCGGCTTACCCATTCCTCGAGCGACCACGGCGGCGTGGCTCGTTTTGCCGCCGCGAGATGTGAGAATGCCCTGGGCAGGGATCATTCCGTGGACATCGTCCGGCGAGGTTTCCGGCCGGACCAGAATGACTTTTTCGCCGGCACTCCCCATCTCGTGGGCACGATCGGCGTCGAAAACTGCCTTGCCGAAAGCGGCACCCGGAGAAGCGGAGATTGCGGTCGCCAGCAAACGAGCGTTCCTCACGGCCGTCTCTTTGGCAGATGGATCGAATCGGGGCAGAAGCAGCTGAACTACGTGGTCTGGCTGGACGCGCTGCAGTGCTTCGTCCCGGGTGATCAAGCCTTCCCGCACCATGTCGAGTGCGGTCCTGACGGCCGCGGCCGCGGTGCGCTGAGCGGTTCGAGTCTGGAGCATGTAGAGCTGCCCGCGCTCAACGGTGAATTCGAGGTCCTGGACGTCACGGTACGTTTGCTCCAGACGGCCGGCGATTTCGGTGAAGCGCTGATAGACATCCGGGAGCTCCCGCGCGAGCTGGGAGATGGGCATCGGCGTGCGGATACCCGCCACGACATCCTCACCCTGAGCGTTGAGTAGGAACTCACCGTAGAGCTCGCGCTCGCCGGTTGAAGGGTCGCGAGTGAAGGCTACGCCCGTCCCCGAGTCGTTGCCCATATTTCCGAAAACCATGGTCTGCACGTTCACGGCGGTTCCGAGGTGATGAGGAATCTTGTTGGCGTTGCGGTAGGCGATGGCACGGTCTCCATTCCAGGAGGCGAACACCGCCATGATGGCCTGGCTCAGCTGGCCGATTGGCTCTGGAAAGGGCCGACCGGCGGTCTCGCGCTCCACCACCTGTTTGAACCCGCGAACGGCCTCCCTAAGATCATCCGCATTCATTTCCGTGTCCTGGTGAGCACCGCGATCGTGCTTGATGCGCTCTAGCACGTCGTCGAACTTCTTCGGGTCGATGCCGAGGACGATGCGGCCGTACATCTGGACGAACCGACGGTAGGCATCCTGCGCAAACCTCTCGTTCCCGGTGAGCCGGGTAAGCCCCTGGACGCTGTCGTCATTGAGTCCGAGGTTGAGCACCGTATCCATCATGCCTGGCATCGAGAACGCGGCTCCCGAGCGGACAGACACGAGGAGCGGATTCTCGGGATCACCAAAAACCTTGCCGGTCTTCTTCTCAAGCAGGTTGAGCGACTCCAACACCTGGTCCCACATTCCCGGAGGGAATGCCTTGCCACCGGTGGAGAAGGCATTGCAGGCCTCGGTCGTAATGGTGAAGCCGGGAGGTACGGGCAGTCCGGCGCGTGTCATCTCGGCACAGCCCGCGCCCTTGCCACCCAACAGCGCCCGCATGGACGCTGCTCCCTCTTCGAACAGGTAGACCCATTTCGTGCCTGCCGGGGGAGCCGCCAGCGCCGCGCTCTGGGGATTGGCCTCACCTGTCATGTCTTGCCTCCGTACGTCTGCGGATTGGGCCGGTCGATCTGGGCCTCGACGCCTAGAAGATGTCCAAATGCCGATGGATCCAGCCGACGAGATCGGCGAGGGGCACGCGCTCCTGAGTCATATCATCCCGATCCCGGACGGTCACCGAACGGTCTTCAAGCGACTGAAAGTCCGGTGTGACGCAGAAGGGTGTGCCGATCTCGTCCTGGCGGCGATAGCGTCTTCCAATCGAGCCAGTTTCATCATACGCAGTATGGAAGTGTTTGCGCAGGCTGGCCCGAACCTCAGCGGCCAGGGCGGTGAGGTCGACCTTGTTCTGGAGTGGGAGCACGGCCACCGTGTAGGGCGCGAGGTGGGGGTGGAAACGCAGGACCACCCGGGTCTGGTTTCCGTCCGGCTCCTCATCATAGGCGTCCAGGAGGAAGGCGAGAGTGGCCCGGGTCGCACCCGCCGCCGGCTCCACCACCTCCGGACGGATGTGCTCCTTGCTGGCCTCATCAAACCAACGGAGTTCCTCTCCACTGGCTTGCTCGTGCTGAGCGAGGTCGAAGTCACTCCGGTGGGCGATGCCCTCAAGCTCGCCCCAGCCAAAGGGATACAGGTACTCGATGTCCCAGGTCCCCTGGGAGTAATGAGATCGCTCTTCGTCACCGTGCTCGCGAAGTCTAAGACTGCTTGACCGAACGCCATAGCGTTCATACCAGGCCTTGCGCTCATCCACCCAGTACTTGAGCCACTCGGAGCCCGTGCCCGGCAGGATGAAGAACTCCATCTCCATTTGCTCAAACTCGCGCGTGCGATAGACGAAGTTGCCCGGCGTAATCTCGTTTCGGAACGATTTGCCTATTTGCGCGATGCCAAACGGGGGCCGCAATCTCATGGCGGTCTGGACGAGTCTGAAGTTGGTGAAAATCCCCTGCGCGGTTTCCGGACGGAGGTAGGCGACCGCGGCATCCTCCTCCACCGGGCCGATGAACGTCTTGAACATCAAGTTGAACGGGCGGGCCTCGGTGACCTCACCGCCGCATTCCGGACAGCGCCCGTTCTCCAGGAGATCCCCCCGCCAACGCCTCTTGCAAACCCGGCAGTCCACCAGTGGATCTGTGAAGTGCTTGAGATGGCCGGAGGCTTCCCAGACCCTGGGGTGTAGGATGATCGACGAGTCGAGGCCCACGATGTCATCGCGCTCCTGAACCATGGAACGCCACCAAGCAGCCTTGATGTTGTCTTTCAACAGGACCCCGAGGGGACCGTAGTCGTAGGCATTGCCGAAGCCGCCGTAGATCTCACTGGACGGAAAGATGAACCCGCGCCGTTTGGCGAGCGATACAATCTTGGCCATGTCGCCCAGCTGGTGAGCACTCCGGTGCATGTGTTCTCCCGATCTTTGGAACGTAGTCTAGCGCGAGGGTCACTATCGAGCCTGCCGCTATAATCGGCGCCCTGCCGCAAAGTGCCCATGCTGTGTCGCCTCGAGTGCGGCGAGAGATCCGCGAGCTCGAATCGGAAACGTGATTCTTTAGGCTTGAGGCGGACGGCCTCAGAATGACAGGCGTTGCGAGGTCCACTTGCCCGGCGAACTCGACGAACTCACTCAGGCGCGGGTCCGGAAGCTCGATGCGTTGCGTGAAATGGGTGTTGATCCATTTCCCAAGAAGTATGAACGGAGCCACCTCTCCGGTGAGCTGATCCAGCACTTCGAAGAGATCGAGGGGACAACAGTCCGGGTTGCCGGCCGTCTCGTGGGCGCGATTCGCGACCTCGGCGGATCAGGGTTTGCTCACATCCTGGACGCCAGCGGGCGCATTCAGGTCTTGTTTCGCAGGAACACTCTGGGAGCAGAAGGTTTTTCGGTGTATCGCTTGCTGGATGCAGGCGATTTTGTGGGTGTTGCCGGCAAAGCGATGCGGACGCGGACTGGCGAGATTACGGTGGAAGCCGCCGAGCTCACCTTTCTGAGCAAAGCGATTCGGCCGCTGCCCGAGAAGTGGCACGGCCTTACCGATGTCGAGAAACGACATCGCCAGCGATATCTGGATCTCATCGCCAGCGAGGACGTGCGCCGGGTTTTTGCTCTGCGGAGCCGAGCGGTGAGCGCGATTCGCCGTTTCCTTGACGGGCGCGGCTTCCTGGAGGTGGAGACCCCGATTCTACAGACGCTCGCCGCCGGCGCAGCCGCGCGCCCGTTTGAAACCTTTTCCAACGCCCTCGATGCATCGCTCTACCTGCGCATCGCCATCGAGCTGCACCTGAAGCGCGCCGTTGTGGGGGGCATCGAACGGGTCTACGAGATCGGTCGGGTTTTCCGGAACGAGGGCGTCGACCGTCAGCACAACCCTGAGTTCACGATGATGGAGCTGTACCAGGCTTACGCTGACTACGAGGACATCATGGAGCTGGTTGAGTCCCTGGTTTCATCGGTAGCGGTGGAGCTCCTTGGCACGACGCGGGTGCAATGGGGCAACGACGAGATCGATCTGGCGCCCCCGTGGCCGCGAAGGACCTTGCGCGAGCTCATGATCGAGCTTGCCGGCGTGGACTACGCCGCATACGGAGACGATGGGGCGCTAATCGCCGCGGCCCGCGCGGCCGGGCTCAATCCGGAAGACACCTGGAATCGTGCCAAGCTCATCGACGAACTGAAAAGCAGTCTCGTGGACCCGAAGCTCGTCCAGCCGTGTTTTGTCGTCGACTACCCTGCTGAGACGACGCCACTGGCAAAGCGGAAGTCCTCTGAGTCCCTTCTGGTGGAGCGCTTCGAGGCTTTCATAGGAGGGATGGAGATCGGCGACGCCTTCAGCGAGTTGAACGATCCGATAGAGCAGCGGCGCCGTATGGAGGACCAAGCCGCTCTGGGAGCGGAGGGCGATCCAGGCGCGCAGGCGCTTGACGAAGACTTCCTTGAAGCCCTCGAGCATGGCATGCCGCCAACCGGCGGGGTCGGAATCGGCATCGACCGCCTGGTCATGGTTCTGGCGAACCAGCCGAACATCCGGGAGGTCATTCTGTTTCCTCTGCTCCGCCCACGCGTGGGCGGATAGTGCCGCGATGTTGAGTCTGCAGTTCATAAGGGAACACGAAGACCGGGTTCGGCTGGCAATGGCGAATCGCAGTGTTGAGCCTCCGATCGACGAGATCTTGGAGCTGGATCGAGGGCGGCGTCAGGCCCTCCAGAGGATCGAGTCGTTTCGGGCCCAGCGAAACCAACTCGGCGGGCAGATTGGCCGGACGGCTGACCCTGCAGATCGACAACGGCTGGTCGACCGGACACGCGACCTTTCGGCGCGGATCGGAGAGCTAGAGCCCGTCGTGAAGGAGGCCGATGAACGGCTGGAAGCCTTGCTCCTCCAGATACCCAATCTACCCGACGCCAGCGTGCCGGTGGGCCGCGACGAGACTGAGAACGTTGAAGTGCGGCGCTGGGGCGAGCCCCGCGAGTTCGATTTCAGGATCAGGCCGCACTGGGACCTAGGCGAGGAACTGGGGATCCTCGATTCAGAGCGCGGCGCCAAGCTGGCCGGATCTCGATTCCACGTGCTGGCTGGTCAAGGGGCGGCACTGTCGCGCGCGCTGGCCTCTTTCATGGTCGATCTGCATGTCAGGGAGCACGGATATGTTGAGATCGCGCCACCGTACCTGGTGAAGCCGGAGATCATGGTGGGAACCGGCCAGCTGCCGAAGTTCGCCGAAGAAGCCTACTGGCTGGAGCGCGACGACCTGTACCTGATCCCAACCGCCGAGGTCCCGGTCACGAACCTCCATCGGGGCGAGATACTGGATTCGGAGGCTTTGCCGATACGCTATTGCGCCTTCACGCCGTGCTTCCGCAGAGAGGCGGGTGCAGCGGGCCGCGACACCCGCGGCCTCATTCGCGCGCACCAGTTTGACAAGGTCGAGATGGTGAAACTGGTGCGGCCGGCGGACTCTTGGGCTGAACTGGAGCTGATGGTCCAAGACGCGGGTGACGTGCTCGAGCGCCTGGGTTTGCCGTACCGAGTCATTGTGCTCTGCACCGGAGATCTCGGTTTTGCCATGGCAAAGACGTATGACCTCGAGGTGTGGATGCCGGGCCAAGGTCGCTACGTCGAGATTTCATCATGCTCGATGGCCGGCGACTTCCAGGCGCGGCGCGCCGATTTGAAGTTCCGCCCCAGCGCGGGGGCACGCGTCGAATTCGTGCACACGCTCAACGGGTCGGGGCTCGCCGTGGGTCGCGCGCTCGCCGCCGTGCTGGAGACCTACCAGCGTGAGGACGGCACGGTGGAGGTACCGGAAGTGCTCCGGCCCTACCTGGGAGGCCGGATCGAGGTGACCGGGCGGTAGGTGTCTCACTGTCATTCGGAACGAAGCGAAGGATGCCCAATTACGCGGGTCGGGTGTTTCGCCGCGCTGAGCCTGACATTCTCAACGCATCTTGATCTGAGCTCCCGATCGGCTCGTCTTCCCGGTTAGGATGCCCTGGTGCGTAATGGTCACCTCGGTGCCGGATGGAAGAACCAGGTCGGCAGGTAGACGGAAAAGATTGAGAATCCGGGTAGCCTGCCAATCTCCGGGACGCCAGGTGCCAGCGGGATAAGAGACGTGCTCTTCTCGGTGTAGCTCCCGATCGCCGGCGGCGAGCCGGAACTTCGTCAGAAACGGCTCGGGTGGGTCGGCCTCGAAGTGCCAGCGAACGGCGATCTGGACGGATCCGAGGTTTGCGGCATCGGCCAGCGCTCCTCGGCTGTAAATCACCGCCGCCTGATCCGCCACGAGCGTATCCAGGTTTCGTTCCGCCCAGGACTCCATCGCCGTGGCGGTCAAGCGGAACACGCGCCGGGTCCAGCCGCTGCCTGGCAACCTCTGCTCGATGATCTGGAGGTCGCTGAACTGGTTTCGCAGAAAGCGAGTCGCGACCTCGTCATCATTCGTGGTGACGATGAGGAGTGAGGGCGTGTCGGTGCGCCAGAGGACCCCGTCGCGGCCGTCGAAGATGCGGACGCGATCGTACTGACGAGTGAGAACCTGGGCCAAGAGGCGCTGCTGCGAGTGGTCTTCTTCCTCACCGCTGATGAGCACGAAACTTTCCTCAGGCTTGGCCAGGTCGTGCAGCTCGCGAGAGAGCTCTTCGGTGTACTTGAACGGAACGCCGTAGTCGCCCAGAGGCCAGTACTCCTCGTGGGTGATGAAAAAGGGTCCGGCTAGCAGCAGCTGGGCGCCGGCCACCGGGGCCAGCAGGGCCGTGGCCAGCCAGGGCAGCCGCGCCGCGAAGTGGTCGGTCAACGCGGCGATTCCGATGAGCAGCGCAGGAAGCGTGTTGAGGAAGTAGTAAGGGTAAAGCGTGAGAAAGGCGCCGGTCTGCGGGGGGCGAGCGAGCGCGAGGACCGGAAGTGCCGCCATGAGGACCAGGAGAAGCCTGGCCGCAGCCCGCCCGGGGTCAGAGCGGCGTACGGTCCAGGCAGACCAGATTAGCCAGGCCCACCCGGCCACGCCGAGGCCGCGCGCCAGCGTGTCGATCCAGGTGAAGGGAGGGGCGGTCGCGTTCAGGATGCGTGCCGCCTGGCCCGCTATCGATTGATATCCCACGCCGGTCACCAGCAAGGTTGCACGTTCCAGGCTGCTGTCGGTGAAGGTCGCCGATGAAAGGGGGCTTGGGGGATTCAAGCTGAGCAGTTCGGCCATGAAGCTGCCCAAGGTCCAGGGCGCCAGGAGGAGAGCCAGCACGGCCACGCCGGGCAGCGCTCGCTTCCAGCGAATCGCTTGTCGGACCCCGAGAGCCGCGACCCCGAGCGCGACGACGTTGAGGATTCCCGACAGATGGACAAGCATGGTGACTGCGGCGCCAAAGCCGGCGAGCACCCAGCTTTTGCCCGTGTCCAGGCGAAAGGC
>JACQOR010000086.1 GCA_016202435.1 Chloroflexota bacterium | reverse complement strand
GTTCCTGCACCGCCTGGGGCGCGGGGAGCCCCTGGTTTCTCCGGGGCTGGCCCGCAAGCTGCTCCAGGAATTCGCCCGACTGAAAACCGGCGACATGGGAACGGGTCCCCGGGAGTACCTCACGGATCGGGAGCGGGACGTTCTCCAGCTGGTGGCGAGAGGCGCCACCAACCGAGCGATCGCCGACGGGCTGGTCATCAGCGAGAACACGGTCCAATTCCACATGAAGAACATCCTGAGCAAGCTGCACCTGCGCAATCGCGCGGAGGTTATCGCCTGGGCCTTCGAGCACGGGCTGGTGTCCGGGTCGGCCGGGGCTCAGACCTCCGGCTCGTCGTAGGACCTTGTCAGGAACGGTTTGAAAGGTCCGCGCTCTGTGGGGGCCAGGCTCGTCTGACCCGGGGGCGACGCGTGTGTCGCCCCCGCGAATGTGCGAACCAACCTTGAAGACAGCAGCGGACCGCGCAACCGCTTCTGGCCGGGGCGCACCCCTGGGGGGCTGCTGCTTCTGGTAGATCGAGAAACCACTGGTCCCAGTAGGACCGGACTACCCGCTTCGGCGTTCTCGGCATCGTACCTAAGCGAGATAGGAACCGCCCCCTGGGGTAGGGACAGGCTGCTCGTTCTGACAGGGGGCCGTACTGCAGGTATCGGCAGGTCAAGAACCACCACCGTCAGTAGCCAACAACTACTGATTGCTGCGTTCTCTCCCGGCCTCGGATGCCCGATCCTAAGCCCGAGCAGTCGGGCGACTTGCCAGGCGCCCCCGAGCTTGGTTCAGGGGCAGGAGAGAGCGATGGAGCGCTGCAAAGTGGCGCTAGTTGGAGGCGAAAAGCTGCTCTTAATGGGGATTGATTCGTTGCTACGGGAGTGTTCGGAAATCGAAGTCGTCATCCTTAGCGCGCTCGATCCAGCAGTTTCGGCCCAGGTCAAAGAACAAACACCGGACATCATTTTGGTTCCGGGCGCGGATATCGGGGCAGGTTTCAGCGCCGTGGGCCAAATCCTCCGGGACAATCCCCAGATCCCCGTGATCGCCGTTGGTCTAAAGCAACCCGAAATGCGTGTGTATTGGTCCGGAAGCTTGCGCCAGGCCTCACCCGGAGAACTCTTGTCCGTCATTCACGAGGTTCAGGGCGGTGCTATGCACGGCCGCGGCAAGAGGCGTTCCCGAAGTCGAAGCTCAGGAAGCCCGGACACACAGGAGGTGATCACTGCAAGAGGTTAACAGGACCCGCATGGCACAGATGATGCCCGCTAAAGGAGGCAAGATGGTCATAGCCCGTAACAGTCAAGAAGGATCAGCAGATCAAGGAGGGAACAAGACATGAGGAGTGACAAGAAGAGGCTATGGATACTCGCCGGGCCTCTCGTGGCCTTGCTGGTCGTGTCGGCAGCGGCCTGCACTGAAGCCAAGGCCGAGGCGCGCCCGCCTCAGGTGGTGATCCAGGCGGGCCAGCTCCAGCCTGCCCCAGCGGGGGCACAGCCGTCGGGTTGGGCCACGGCGGAGTCCATCCGGGGCGGCCTGACCCTGGTGGCACAGTACGACTCCAGCGGCCCGGACGCGTGGGATGCGAAGGCCCACCCCCTGGTTTACATCAGCAGCGAGGGCACCGAGGACGAGAGCCCTAAGTTTGACAAGAACGCCCCCTACTTTGGGGGTTTCCACCTCGTCGACGCCTACTCAAAGCAGGCTATCAAGTCGGTGCTTTTCGACGTGGGAAGGGAGATGACGCGCTTTCCTCACGGTGTAGCGGCCTCGCCGGACGGGCAGTGGGCCTACGTGGGCTGGGGGCAAAAGACGGCGGATGGAAGTTCAGCAGAAGGCGTGATCGCCATCGTCAATATGAGGACCCTGAAGATCGACAAACTGCTGAAGCAGGAAAGCTTCTACCAGGGGGAGATGCGCAGCCAGTTTCTTCACCACATCCAGTCCTTCAAGGACTCCAAGGGCAACGATCGCGTCATCCTGATGTGGGGGTTTGGCTCCGTTGGCGGCCCGCACTTCATCCTGGACCCCAAGAACGACAACAAGGTGGTGAAGGCGATCAACTATGACGATGTGAGGCCCCTAGGCCACCCGTTCATGACTCCCAGTCCCGATGGCAAGTACATCTACGTGGCCATGGACTCGCCGGAGATCTCAAGGGCTGAAACCCCGCAGGCTGGGATAGCGAAAATCGACACGGAGGACTGGTCCGTAAAGATTATCCCGGAGGTGGGACACCATCCTATCGGCATCACCCACACGGCGGATGGCAAGTACACCTACGTGATTGAGGCCCATGCCAGCGAGGTCTACAAGATCGACGACGCAACGAACAAGGTTGTCGGTCGTACCAGCGCCGGCGTGGCCGGGCCCTACGGCATCGCGCTGAACTGGGACGAGTCGCTGCTCTTCACCGTCGGCAAGGGCGAGGGCAGCCACAACCGGGGCGCGGTTCTGGGGGTGGTGGACACGAAAACCTTCAGTCCGGCGCGCGGCAGCGCCGTCCCTCACGAGATGCCGATCTGGCTCGGTGGGTCGGCCTCCAGCGTTGACCATGCCATCCTCCACCCGGACCCGGCGGTAAACGAGCTCTGGGTGAGCAGTATGAATGGCTGGGAGACCATCGTCCTGGACCTCAACAC
>JACQOR010000089.1 GCA_016202435.1 Chloroflexota bacterium | reverse complement strand
GCAGTTCCTGGATCGGATCATGGGGGAGGTGGCGTTCTGGCCGTTCTACTACGAGCCGATTCCCTGGGTCGTGAGCAAGGGAACGACCGGAGTCTACGCGGCTGGAGGGCAGCAGGAGTGGTGGCACGGCCTGGACAAGAACTGACCTGACCCGAGCGGCAGCGTAGTCGAGAAGCCCGATGGCGAACTCACCATCGGGCTTCTCACTTCTGCGAGCATTTGCCAGCCAAACGAAGTATGATGGGCCCCTGTCGATGTGCCCTCGGCGTGGCGTCGGACGGAGCGCTGAGCTGGGAGACGCCACCCGCCGAGTAAGGAGGGAATGAGGAGATTCGCTTTTCCGGGAGTGGTCAGCTCGAAGCGCCGGAGTGCCGCAATTCGCGGGTCGTTTAGGCCCGGTGTCCCTTCCCCGAGAAGGAGATAGCGATGCAGCGAAAGCACAGGAGTCTGTCAGCTGTGATGATGATCGGATTCCTGGTGGTGAGCGCGTGCGCGCCGAGCCCGAGCGTGAGCAGGCCCTCGGAAGCAGCCGGCCCCGGGCAACCTGCCGCCAAGAAGACCCTCATCGCGGTCATGCAGCGGGACCAGGCCAGTTTCGACGACGTGGTGAGCGGAGCCTCCGGTGGTTCCGCCTATCGGCACGGCGTAAACGTCGTGTGGGATGGCCTCAGCATGTCGTTGGGGGAACGCGGGCGGGACCTGCGCCTGGCGGCCGAGTTTCCGAGTGACACGAAAGGCACCTGGGTCGTCAAGCCGGACGGCAGCATGGAGCTGACCTGGAAGATCGTGCGCAACGCCAAGTGGCATGACGGCACGCCCGTCACCAGCGCGGATTTCCAGTTTGCCTGGATGGTGCGAAGCGACAAGGAGGTCGCCAAACAGCGCAATACGGACGGCGGAGCGGATCGCATCACCCGCATCGATACGCTGGACCCGTACACGTTCGTAGCCCACTTCCCCACGACCACCTTCATCCCGGCTTACGGGGAGGGGCTTCACCCGCTGCCGAAGCACATCCTGGAGCCGGCCTATTTGGGTCCCAATAAAGCCACCATGGGCGAGCTTCGTTATTTCTTCGACGAGTTCGTCGGGACGGGCCCGTTCAAGCTGGTGGACTGGCAGGTGGGCTCCCACATGACGTTCGACCGCTTCGACGAGTACTACAAGGGGCCGGCCAAGCTGGACCGACTCACTCTGCGGATCGTTCCTGATGCCAACACGATGGCGGCCAATCTCCTGGCGGAGGCAGTGGACGCGGCGCTGCCTCAGGGCATCGAGCTGGAGCTGGCGCTCGAGCTCAAAGAACGCTGGCAGCGGGAAGGGACCGGGCACCAGCTGATCGTCGGGAGTCGCGGGGACGCGCTCAATTTCGAGCTCATGGTGGACCCGCTGTTCGCCCGACCGATCTACGGAATGACCCAGCAACCGGTGCGGCAGGCCCTGCTGCAGGCTATCGATCGCGAAGAACTCATGCAGATCATGACCCAGGGGTATTCGCAGGTCGCGACGAGCCTATGGCCTTCCGACAATGAGGCCTGGCCCTACATCAAGGACTACGTCACGTCACCTACGTATCCCTGGAGATACCCCTACGATCCGCGCAAGGCCCAGGAGCTGCTGACGTCGGCGGGCTGGACCAAGGGGGCCGATGGGATCCTGGTACACCAGGCCAGCGGACCGACGAGCAACTTCCCCTACGATCTACCGAGCGCTGCGGAAGAGCGGTTCAACTATCAGGCTCTGGTTCGCCAGGGCAGTGGGCCGCTGAAGACGGGAGTGATCATTCAGCAGTACTGGAAGACGGTTGGGGTGGACCTGGACGTGCACGTCCTCACCCAGTCCGAACAGCTGGACCAGGCGTTCGTCGGCCGGAAGTCGGGCGCGGCGATGGTCACCTCGGGGGCCAAGGGCCGTCGGCTGCACTCCTCCGGTCTGGCGACCGAGGCGAACAACTGGATCGGTGGCAACAACCGAGGCCGCTGGTACAGCCCAACGACGGACGCCCTCATTGAGAAGATCGAGGTCACGATCAATGAGCAGGAGCTGAAGGCGGCGTACAAGGCGTATATCGACCACGCGTGGTCACTGGTGGTCTACCATCCGTTCTACTGGGAGCCCCTGCCGGTCTTGATGCTGAAGGGGGTGACCGGGCCCAACGTCTTCTCGGGATCGACGGCGACCAATAACGTCTGGGAGTGGGACAAGAACTAAGTTCAGGCTAGCCACTGCGGGAGCCCGATGGAGATCTCTCCATCGGGCTCCTTTGATTGTGTGCAATTTCCTGAGGCGAGGGGGTAAGATGGGTGCCTGTCAGTCACGAGAATGGGCGAGTGGGCAAGAAACGACCGGCGCTTGAGTGAGGGTCCCGAACCAATAGCAAGAAAAGGGGGGAACCAGCAATGAAGTTCGACGATCTGCGGGAGTTCATCGCCAAGGCTCAGGAACTCGGGGAGTTCGAACAAATCAATGGTGCTGCTCTGGATGAGATCGGCGGGATCTACGCGATCAACGGCGAGAAGCAAAACGCGAAGCTGTTTCTGTTTGACGAGATCCCCGGGTACCCGAAGGGCCATCGTGTCGCCACGAACGTCCTTTCCTCCAAGAAGCGAGGCCGACTCGCAGCGAATATCCCGCTCGACCTCGAAGGCAAGGATCTCGAGGCGTTCCTCTCGAAGCGGCTGGAAGAGAAGAAGCCGGTTCCGCCCGAATGGGTCACGTCGGGCCCGATCCTCGAAAACGTCGTGGAAGGGGATGACGTTGATCTGTACAAGTTCCCCGCTCCGCTGTGGCACGAGCTGGACGCCGGTCCTTACATTGGCACGTCCAGCGCCTGTTTCGAGCTGGATCCCTACGAGGGGTGGGTGAACATCGGATCGTACCGCAGCCAGGTGTACGACCGGAACCACACGGGACTGCATACCGCGCACGGTCATCACGGGCAGGTGATCCGCGACCACTACTTCGAGCAGGGCCTCGACTGCCCCACAGTGCTCTCCCTCGGGCAGGAGCCCTCTCTGCTCGTCGCGACCGCGGAGAACGAGAACTGGGGTGTCTCAGAGCTGGACATGTGCGGTTTCCTGCGAGGCGCGCCGGTGCAAGTCGTCAAAGGCAAGACCGGTATCCCGATCCCCGCGTCCTCCGAGATGGTGCTCGAAGGCTACATCATGCATCCGGATCATGAGCCGATGCGGAACGAGGGAATGTTCGGAGAAGGGGGGGGACACTACGCCAATAGCGTGCCGGCTCCGGTGGTCCGGATCGATACCATCTACTACCGGAACGATCCGATCATCTGCGGAGAGCCACCCTACAAGCGCGTGGTCGGGCGCGGCTCATACCTTCCGGGCAACGAAGTCCAGCTGATGAAGATGATCAGGGATGCCGGTTTCCACGACGTCGTCGGCATCAGCAACGCCGGCCCGTTCCTAGTGGTGGGAATTCACCAGATGTACGCCGGGCACGCCAAGCGGGTCGCCGACTTTGTGATGACCGGCCTCAGGAACCGCCCGCCCAAGTACCTGGTCATCGTCGACGAGGATGTCGACATCCACGACCCCAAAGACGTCTTCTGGGCGATCACCTCCCGGACGGACCCGCAGGAGTCGGTTCACATCTACCGAAACAACTGGGCGTCGGCGGTCAGCCCGAGGTTTACGCCGGAGCAGGAGGAGATCCCGCTGGAGCATGGCCTCACGGTGGGATGCGTGCTGATCGACGCTTGCAAGCCGTTCGCCTGGAAGGAGCAGTTCAATCCGGTGAACGACGTCTCGCCGGCCTACCGCAAGCGCATCATGGACAAGTGGGGCGAGTATCTTACGGAGGAGCCCCAGCGCGGCGACGGGCGAGGAGCGGCCGCCGTGGCGCGCGGCGACACGATGTAGGCCTGATCTAGCCGCTAGGCAGCCACCAGGAGGGCCCGATGGATACGCTCCATCGGGCCCTCACTTATTGAAGCAGCCTTCCGGTCGGAGTAAGATGGTCGCCTGTCGAGTTCCTGACCATACTCGTGGAGGCGGGCGCTAACGCCCGAGCAAGGAGGAGCCAGGGGAGCCGTTTTCGATCAGTGACCAGCTGAACGTCGGAGTTTCGCCATTCGCGGGTCGTCTCGACCCGGTGTCCTTCTTCCAGAAGGGAGTAGCGATGCAGCGAAAGTACACGAGTTTGTCAGTTGTGATGATGATCGGATTGTTGCTTGTGAGTGCGTGCGCGCCAAGTCAGCCCGCGGCTGGGCGCGCGGAACAAGCTGCCGCCGGGGCACCGGCTGCAAAAAAAACCCTCATCTTCGTCCAGCAGCGGGATCAGGCCAGTTTCGATGACGTCGTCAGCGGAGCGGCCGGCGGCGCCGCCTATCTGCACGGCAAGCCCATCGCGGATGAGGGCCTGACCGGGCCGGTCATCAACGGCGTCCGCGACCTGCGGCTGGCGGCTGAGCTGCCCAGCACGACCAAGGGGACCTGGGCGGTATACCCGGACGGCAGGATGGACATGACCTGGAAGCTGGTGCGGAACGCCAAGTGGCATGACGGCGCTCCGGTCACGAGCGCGGACTTCGTGTTCGCCTACACGGTACGGACGGACAAAGAGGTCGCGAAACAGGGTCTCAAGGGTAGCGGCGTAGAGTACGTGACGAGCGTCGAAGCGCCGGACCCCTACACGTTCGTGACCCACTGGAAAACCACGACCAACCTGGGCGCCGCGGGCGGCGGACTCAATCCTCTGCCCAAGCACATCCTGGAGTCGGCGTACCTGGGCCCCAACAAGTCCACCATGGGGGAGCTGCGGTACTTCTTCGACGAGTTCATCGGCGCCGGGCCGTTCAAGCTGACCGAATGGCTCGTGGGGTCGCACATGACCTTCGATCGCTTCGACGAGTACCACAAGGGGCCGGCCAAACTGGACCGCGTCACCATGCGGATCGTTCCCGACGCGAACACGATGGCGGCCAACCTCCTGGCGGAAGCGGTCGACGTGGTGCTGCCTCAGGGGATCGAGCTGGAGCTGGCCCTGGAGCTGCAGGAGCGCTGGACGAAGGAGGGAAGCGGACACCGGCTGGTGATGGGGGATCGGCTGGACGCGCTCAATTTCGAGCTGATGGTGGACCCGATGTTTGCCAAACCGGTCTACGGGATGACCCAGCAACCGGTGCGGCAGGCGCTCCTCCAGGCCATCGATCGACAGGAGCTGACGCAGCTCATGACCCAGGGATACTCAAAGATCGCGACGAGCTTCTGGTCTCCGAACGACGACGAGAATTACCCGTACATCAAGGAGTACGTCGAGTCGCCGACCTACCCCTGGAGATACCCCTACGATCCACGCAAGGCCCAGGAGCTGCTGACGTCCGCCGGCTGGACCAGGGGCCCTGATGGCATCCTGGTGCATCCAGCCAGTGGACCGACAGCCAGTAGTCCGACCGGCAGTTTTCCCTACGACCTGCCGGCCGCGGGCGAAGAGCGGTTCACGTACCAGGCGCTGGTCCGCCAGGGCAGCGGGCCCTTCAAGGTGGGGGTGATCATCCAGCAGTACTGGAAGGCGGTCGGGGTGGATTTGGACGTGCACGTCCTCACGCAGACAGAGCAGCTGGATCAGCGGTTCATTGGTCAGAAGCCGGGCGCGGCTATGATCACCTCCGGAGCCAAGGGCCGGCGATTGCACTCTTCGGGGCTGGCGTCCGAGGCGAACAACTGGATCGGTGGGAACAACCGGGGCCGCTGGTATAGCCCGGAGACGGATCGCCTCATCGAGAAGATCGAGGTCACAGTCGACGAGCAGCAGCTGAAGGCAGCGTACAAAGGGTATATCGACTACGCGGGCTCGCTCGTGGTCTACCACCCGTTCTACTGGGAGCCCTTGCCGATCCTGATGCTGAAGGGGGTGACGGGCCCGGGCGAGGCGGGCTACTCGACCGGCAACATCTGGTACTGGGACAAGACCTGACGTTCCAGCCAGTGTCCAGAATGAGGGCCCGGAGGGATCGCCTCCGGGCTCTCATTCTCGTTTGAGCGTTTGGTAAAGCAGACGGAGTAAGATGAGTGCCTGAAAAACGGGCACATGAGCTTTGCGGATAGCCGTGCGACCGCAGAACTGCCCCAGGGAGGCTGCAATGCAGCGGAAACACTCGATCCTATCGGTCTTGACGCTCGGACTCGTCGTCTTGACAGCGTGTGCGCCGGGCCAGCCGGCCCAAATCGGGGAGACTACCGGCAGAGTGGCGGCTCCTGAGAAAGAGAAGACCGTCACGGTCGTCATGAATCGCGAGATGACCACTTTTGACGAGGTCATCAGCGGCGCTCAGGGCAATGCTGCCTGGCGGCACTGGGTCGAGTTTGCTCATGAGCCGCTGACGGTAGCCAATCGCGTTCCGGGTGGACCTGAGGAGCTACGCCTGGCGGCTGAGATTCCCACTCAACAAAACGGGAAGTGGGTGATTCGTCCAGACGGCACGATGGACATGACCTGGAAGATCGTGCCAAACGCCCGGTGGCACGATGGCACTCCGGTCACCGCCGAGGACATCGCGTTCACGGTCAGGCTGCGGAATGACCCCGCCGTGAAGCGGCAAACTCTCGGGGGCGGGATTCAGTACATCTCCGACGTCACCGTACTGGACCCGTACACGTTTACGACCCACTGGAAGCAGCCCTCGACCCTGGGCCGGAATGGCACCGGCCTTGATCCGCTGCCGAAGCACCTGTGGGAACCGGTCTACAAGGAGGACCCGAGCCAACTCCAGTACTCTACGCTGAACTCGCGCGACTACGTCGGGGCCGGGCCGTTCAAGCTCGCGTCCTACGAGCCGGCCCAGTACATCGAGTTTCGGCGGTTCGACGAGTACTACAAGGGGCCGGCCAAGGTCCACCGCGTCTTCTTGAAGACGATCTACGATGCCAACGCAATGGCCGCCAATCTGCTGGCCGGCGCCGCCGACGTGCTGCTTCCGCCTGCCATCGGTATGGAGGAGGCTGCGGAGCTCGGCGGGCGGGGGGCTCAGGTGATGGTGGGACAGCGGACTGGCGCCAACCAGTATGAGCTCCAGCGGGACCTGACGTACGCCCGTCCGGTCAATTTCGTCAACCCGCTGGTGCGGCAGGCCGGGCTCATCGCCATCAACCGCGAGGAGCTGGCGGCGGAAATGACGCTCGGGCAGGGCAAGGCGGCGAGGGTCAACGACCATCCCACGGATGACTACTACAAGCTGCTGAAGGACTGGATCGAGGCGCCGGATTTCCCCTACATTTACCCGTATGACCCGCGAAAAGCGGTACAGCTGCTGGAGCAGGCGGGGTGGATGCCCGGTCCGGACGGGGTTCGGGTGCACCAGCCGAGCGGGGAGCGATTCGACTACGAGGTACAGATCCGCCCCGGCACCGCCTTCCTGAAACAGAACTCGATCATTCAGCAGGACCTCAAGGCAGTTGGGATCAACCTGCAGCTTCATGTGTTCACCGCTACCGAGGAGAACGACAACAAGTTCGTCTCAACCAAGACCGGAGCGACGAACGTGACCGCCGGACCCAAGATCGGCGCCCGGCGGTTCCACTCCTCCAACATCGCGACCGAGGCGAACAACTGGACCGGCGGCAACAACCGAGGTCGCTACAACGACCCAGCCATGGACCGGCTGATCGAGGCCACCGAGAAGGCGGTCCTCGATACCGAGCTCCGGGATCTCGGCAGGCAGTTCCTGGACCGGATCATGGGGGAGGTGGCATTCTGGCCGTTCTACTATGAGCCCATCCCCTGGATGATGGTGAAGGGAGTGACCGGAGTCTTCCCGGCCGGAGGCAATCAGGGGTGGTGGTGGGAGCTGGATAAGAATTAAGCTTCGCTGAACCTCAGTCGAAGTGTCCCTCTCCTGATGTGGCGGGAGAGGCGAACTGAGGGTACCTGGCAGCTGCCGGGGCCCGGGAGATTGTTCCCGGGCCCCGTGCTTTGCGCATTGGCAGCGGCGAGGCGCTAACATGGGTGCCGGTCGGGGTCGGCTCGAAAAGAGGAGGACAAATGACGCAGTCCCCGAGTGAAGCGAGGACGTTTCGCCTGTTGGAAGCTACCATCGATGATATCCAGGCGGCGTACGCGGCCCGGGTCGTGTCCGCCCGAGAGCTGACGCAGCTCTATCTGGATCGCATCGCGGCCTATGATCAGGCCGGTCCCAAGATCAACTCGATCATCACGGTCAACCCGGAAGCGCTGAGCGAGGCCGAGCGGGCGGACGAGGCGCTGCGGACCCCTCGTCCGGTGGGGCCACTGCACGGCGTTCCCGTGATTCTGAAGGACCAGATCGACGCAGTGGGAACGCCCACGACTCTTGGCTCGGTGCTGTTCAAAGACTACTTCCCCAGCCGAGACGCGTTCGCGGTAGAGAAGCTGCGGAAGGCGGGCGCGATCATCCTGGCCAAAGCGACGCTCGGCGAGCTGGGCGGGGGCGATACTCACGGGTCTCTATTTGGCTCGACGAAGAACCCCTACGACCTGGAGCGGACCGTCGGCGGGTCCTCCGGAGGTCCGGGAGCCGCGATGGCGGCCAACTTTGGAACGGTTGGGATTGGGCAGGAGGGGTTTGCCTCCATCCGTCGGCCAGCGGCATGGAATTCTGTTGTCGGCATGCGGCCCACGCAGGGGCTGGTCAGCCGAGCCGGCGTGTACCATGGCTGGCCGATGCTGAACGGATCGCTCGGCCCCATGGCCAGGACCGTCCGAGATCTGGCGGTGCTCCTGGAGGTCATGGTGGGCTACGATCCGGAGGATCCCGCCACCGCGCTGGGGGTGGGTCGCGTTCCCGTCCCGTATTCGGCGGCACTGGCTGCGGACGGCCTTAAGGGAGCCCGAATCGGCATCTTGCGCGAGCCGATGGGGCGCAACTCGGAACCCGACTCCGAGGATTTCACGAACGGGACCCGGGTGTTCGATCAGGCCGTCAGCGAGCTCGAAGATGCTGGGGCTACGGTTGTCGATCCCATCGTCATTCCGGACCTGGTTCGCCTGCTCGCAAAGCGAAGCAACTCCGGCGAGGAAGAGGCTTTTGACGTGTACTACGGACGGGGTGGAAATCCGCCGTTCCAGTCGCGGGAGGAAATGCTCGCGGCACCCGACTATTCGAAGGTGTTTCGACAGCGGGGTGGCGGGACGCCAATCGGCGGCGGGGCGACGTATCCGGAGTACCTCGCCGCCCGGGAAGAGCTGACCATCAACATCGCCAAGGTCATGGCGGACCACAACCTCGACGCCATCGTCCACAAGACCGTGGAGCACCAGCCGACGTTGATCAGAGAGGGAGTCAACCCGCCCTATTCGAACCAGAAGGGCGCGACGCACCTCAATACCTATCTAGTCTACGTCCCGTCGATCTCCGTGCCCGCGGGTTTCACGGCCGACGGGCTCCCGGTGGGCATCACGTTCTTGGGCCGAGCCTACAGCGATGACACGATGATCAGGCTGGCCTACGCATACGAGCAGGCCACGGGGCATCGGAAGCCGCCCAGCACGGTGCCGCCGCTGCCGGGCGAGCCGTAAGCGCGCAGGGCTCGCAACCAAACCGGTGGCCGTCTGTCCTCGGCTCACCACGAGGTTGTGGTCCCATCGGCTGAAAAGCGGGCGACGGAAATTCACAGTGCTGCACGTCAATGAGATTGGGGGCCACGAGTGACGCAGTCGGCGAGCGGAGTTGACACCTTTCACCTGTTGGAAGCCACCATCGACGACATTCAGCGGGCATACGGCACGCGGATCGCGTCGGCGCGCCAGTTGACGCAGCTCTATCTCGATCGCATCGAGGCCTACGACCGCGGCGGGTCCCATATCAACTCGATCATCACCATTGCTCCCGACGCCTTGACCCAGGCGGAGCGGCTGGATGAGGCGCTGAGGTCGTCGGGACCGGTCGGCCCCCTGCACGGCGTCCCGATCGTGCTGAAAGATCAGATCGATGCGGTGGGAACGCCTACGACCCTTGGCTCGGTACTGTTCCGGAACTACTTCCCCGCCAGGGATTCGTTCGTCGTAGAGCGACTCAGGCGGGCGGGGGCGATCATCCTGGCCAAGGCGACGCTGGGAGAGTTGGGCGGCGGCGACACCCACGGCTCATTGTTCGGCTCGACGCGCAACCCGTTCGATCCCCAGCGCACGGTGGGAGGGTCGTCCGGAGGACCGGGCGCGGCGGTCTCGGCAAACCTGGCTGCTGTTGCCATCGGGCAGGAAGGCGTCGCCTCCATCCGACGACCTGCGGCATGGAATGGGATCGTGGGCATGCGGCCCACGGCGGGACTGGTGAGCCGCGGCGGCGTGTACGCTGGGTGGCCCACGACCAATGGGTCGCTCGGCCCCCTGACCAGGACCGTCCGCGATGCGGCCTTGCTGCTGGAGGTGATGGTGGGCTACGACCCGGAGGACCCCATCACGGCGCTCGGAGTCGGCCACGTTCCTCCCTCCTACGCCGCGTATCTCGACGCTGACGGGCTAAAGGGGGCTCGTATCGGTGTCCTGCGGGAAACCATGGCGCGCAACTCCGAGCCGGACTCGGAGGATTTTGCGAAGGTCGCCGCGGTCTTCGATCGAGCAGTTGAAGAGCTCACGGATGCCGGCGCTACGATCATCGATCCCATCGTCATCCCCAATCTGCTTCCGCTGCTGGCCAAGCGAAGCGGAGTCGACGACCACGCGGCGTTCGACGTGTACTTCGCTAGAGGTGGGAACCCGCCGTTCAAGTCGCGGGAGGAGATGCTGCGATCCCCAGACTACAGCAAGGTGCGCGGGGCTCGAGGCGCCGCCAGCCCCGAGGGACGGCCGCCGGGACACCCACCCGGCTATCCAGAGTATCTTGCCGCCCGCGAAGAGCTGACGATCAATATCGCCAAGGTCATGGCGGATCACAACCTCGACGCCATCGTCCACAAGACCGTGGAGCACCAGCCCACGCTCATCACTGCGGGAGCGAGCGGCAAGGGGGCCACTCAGCTCAACACGTACCTGGTCTACGTTCCGGCGATCTCAGTTCCCGCGGGCTTCACCACCGACGACCTTCCGGTGGGGATCACCTTTATGGGCCGGCCCTATAGCGAGGGTCTCATGATCAAGCTCGCGTATGCTTATGAGCAGGCAACGGGATATCGGAGGCCGCCAGGCGCCACGCCGCCGCTGCGAGGGGAGCCGTAGCCTGGTCGAGGCTACGCATCCCGACTGGTGTCGTGCTCTGCGTAGCGGAGGATTTTGGCCGCCTTGGGTACCTTGATGGGGCCGTAGTCGGTGTCTTTCGGCATGAAGATGCACGTCCCAGAGGTGTAGATCGCGTCCCCCATCTCTATCTCACCCTCGAGCACATAGAACATCTGGTTGAACGGGTGGCTGTTGACCCCGTGCCCGGACTCGGTGCCCCAGATACGAATCATGATCTGTGGGTCGCCCGCCTGCATGTGCAAGAACTTCGTATAACCCCGGTTAGTCTTCTCCGCCTCGACATCGCGCTGATTGACGGCATGGATTCCCATTGATCCCCCTTTGCGTGGCAAGACGAATACTCATTTGTCCCGGCCATGGCAGCAATCTGGTCGGTTGCGTTGGCCAGAGACCTTCTGGGCACCGGAAAAGTTAATAGGGGAATCCCTCAGCGGAACCCTGACTTTTTGCGGGGTTTCCCCGGCAGGGGTGCCCTAAACTTCCAGGGAATGCTGCCGAAGTCTGCGGGCCAAATCGAGTCGGAAGTAGGAAGGCTCGCTCCCAATCCGGAGCCCGCCCTTGTCGGCCACGATGTGTGAAGGAGAGGACCTCGGGCCCCCGAGAGCCACGGATCCATAACTTCCCGCGGAGACACTACGGCCGTCAGTTCAAGTACGTCGAATGGACGGACAACGTCACGACATCCTCATGGTTGGCGACGTGCTGCTTGTCGCCGTCCTCGAGCGCGCTCTGAATCGCCTCGACCAACGCCCGTGCCGAGGTGGCGCTCAGCTCGACGGCGACCCTCGCGCTGGGGCCCATCGCCTCGTTCACGAAGTCAATGAGGACCGCGTGGTCGAGGGGCGCATCGGCGGGGTGGTCGAAAGCGACGTTCGCCTGCTGAATAGGGAACCAGCCGGCCTGTCCCTTGCCACTGCCTCGGATATCTGCGCGGTGAAGGATCCACGTGCACATAGCTTCGAGCTCCCTTCCCTTCTTACGTTCTGGCTGGCTGGAGGTACGTCTCGAACCAGGAGAAGACCTTTTTCCAGCCGTCGGTGGCCTGCACCGGGCGGTAGCCCGGGCGGCCGGTCGCAAAGAATCCATGGCCGGCCCCGTCATAGCGGTGAAACTCATAGGGCTTGCCGGCGTCCTTCAAAGCTGCCTCGATGCGGTCAACGTGTTCGGGCGACGGGTTGGTGTCGTCGTTCCCGAAGATTCCGAGCAGCGGGACGTGCATTTTGGGAGTGAGATCCAGCGGCTGCCCTCGCCCCTGGCGCTCTTCCTCTGGAACGTAGACGCGGCCGCCCCAACAGTCGACGGCGGCGTCAACACCGTGGAGCTCGCAGGCAGCGAGGTAGGCCTGGCGCCCACCTGAGCAGAATCCGATCACGCCGACCTTGCCGTTGTTTGACGGCATGGCGCGCAGATAGGCAACAGCGCCGGCCGCGTCGCCCATGCACTGTTCGTCGGGTACGCCGCCTCGCTCTCGGGTCGCCGCTGCCATCTCATCTGCGGTGCCAGGGCCGGCTCGATGGTGCAGGTTCGGGCAGATCGCGATATAGCCGTGGTGGGCGAAGTATCGGGTCGCCTCGATGCTCCACTCATCCCAGCCCGGCATGTGGTGTAGGAGGAGTACTCCCGGGTAGGGGCCATCGCCGAGAGGCCGTGCTAAGTACGCGTCGATCAGGTCCGCATTGTGGCCGTGGATCCCTGTCGTCTCGCCCATGAGGGGTCCGTAGAGCGGCATTTCACCCTCCTCCGGATTCCGGGCCCGATTCTGATGTAGCATCCGTCAAGATGCAAGGGAGACATCCGTTTCAGTCCGACCCGACGAAGCCGCCGCAGCTCCAGGACCCTTCATTCTTCACGCTCGGCCTCGTGCACGTCATCACCGGAAACGGCAAGGGGAAGACGAGCGCCGCCTTCGGGCTGGGCCTTCGGGCAGTGGGGCACGGGCTACGGGTCTTTGCCGCGCAGTTCATGAAGGGCGACGAACGCTACGGGGAGTTTCTCTCGGTGCAGTTCCTGCCAAATTTCACGCTCCAGCGCTTCGGAACGGGCGGGCTTGTCGACATGCACCATCCATCAACCGAGGACAAGGCCGAAGCCGCTCGCGGGATAGCGGCTGCGCGACAGGCGATGGCCAGCCGCAGCTACGAGGTCGTTATCCTGGATGAGATCAACGTCGTCGTGGCGTGGAAGCTGGCTCCCCTGGAAGATGTGGTCAGCCTGATTACGGAGAAGCCGACTGGCGTAGAGCTCGTCTTGACCGGCCGATACGCGCCGCTGGCGCTGATGGAGCGTGCCGACTACGTGACGATGCTCGGGCAGAAGAAACACCCGTACGCCAGGGGGATCGTCGCTCGGCAGGGCATTGACTACTAGGTGGGTGGAGCCGTCATGCTGAGCACAGCGAGGTGTCCACACCTCTGCATGAGAGACAGATTCTTGACTTCGTCCCGGACGACAGGATGGAGTTTCCGGAAATGATCCGCAGGCTTCGGCTGGTCAGCGTCGCGGTACCGGAGTTGGATGAGGCCCTGGCCTTCTTCCGGGATGCGCTGGGGCTCCGGCTGGATACCGAAATCGGGGATCCGCATCATGCGCTGCGAATGGCCCATCTGAGAGCTGGGGAGACGGCGCTGGCCCTGATCCAGCCTACTGACGACGTGACGCCCGTGGGGCGTTTTCTCCAGCAACGGGGAAGCGCACTTTACCACATCGGGTTTGAGGTGGACGACATCGAAATGGCGATGAGGACACTACTGGCGCGAGGTGCCGAGCTGCTCGACCGGGAGCCGCGGGATGCGGAAGGCGGCCGTATCGCCTTCGTCCGGCCTCGGGGGATGCGGGGCGTGCTCATCGAGCTTTGGGAGCCGTCGGCGACCAGAGGTAAGCCAAGTGAAGATGGCCTGAACCGCGACTCGCAGGACGGGCTTGAATGACCGAACCAAGGGTTGGACGGCGGGGCGCAGGAAGGCGGGCGGCTGGTACTGCCGAGGCAATCCCACCTTCGGGTCCTGACTGTTCCGGAGGCAGGAGAATCGTGGCGCGGAGGACGGGGAGAGATGAGGGCTGAGATCGTGTCGGTCGGCACCGAGCTTCTGCTCGGAATGATCACCGACACGAATGCGCAGTACCTGACTCAGCAGTTGGCGGACATCGGCGTCGACGTCTATTGGATCAGCCAGGTCGGCGATAACCTCCCCCGAGTAGTCGAGGTCCTGGACCGCGCCTTTAGCCGCTCCGACGCGGTGATCGTCACGGGCGGGCTGGGGCCTACCGAGGATGACCTAACTCGGGAGGCCATCGCGGAGCTCATGGGCGAGACCATGGTGGTGGACGCGGAGCTGGAGCGTCAGCTCCGTGAAAACTTCGCTCGCCGCGGGCGGCCGATGCCTGAGCGCGGCGTGAAGCAGGCAACCCTGATTCCATCAGCGAAGGCGTTGTCCAATCCGATTGGTACTGCGCCCGGATGGCTCGTCGAGCGAAACGGGCACGCGATTGCCGCGATGCCCGGGGTGCCGGCGGAAATGCGGCTCATGTGGACCGAGCAGGTGCGGCCGGTGCTGCGTGAGAGGGCCGGCGCGAGCGTACTGGTTACCAGCACCCTCCGAATCCTGGGGATCGGCGAAAGCGGAGTGGAGGAACGGTTGGGCTCGCTTGTCCGCGGGACGAATCCGACCGTTGCCACCTATGCTAAACCTGACGGCGTACAGGTGCGGATCTCAGCCAAGGGGGCGGACGAAGCTGCGGCGCGTGAACTTCTCTCGCCGTTAGTCCGGGAGGTGCGGAACCTTTTTGGTGAGAACGTCTTCGGCGGCGGTGATGAATCGCCCGGAGCCCTGGTCGGGGCCCAACTGCGGCGCATCGGGTGGAGGCTTGCCTCAGCCGAAAGCGGGACCGGCGGGGTGCTTGTGGCGGAGATCGCCGGAGATCCTGCGCTGGCCCCATATTTTCGTGGGGGTCTCGTGATGGGAGAGGCCGGCGATCCGTTCGGACTGGATGGGGCGAGCGCTCCGGAAATGGCCCTGGCGGCCCGGGCGAAGACGGCTTCGGAAGCGGGGATCGCGATCCTGGTCCGGGGGGAAGAGCCGGTGGCCAGCTCCGCCGTGTCCGTCAACGACGTTTCCGACACCGTCACGACCAGCTGGAGTCGCGGTCGGGCCGACCTCAGTCGACGCGCCGCGATCGAAGCCCTGGCCATGCTCCTTCGGGTCCTGAAACGAGCCGGTTGAGGTTCCTGCTCTGAAAATATTCGGCCTCAGGCCCGTTCTCATCCCTCCCTGGCGCACCCGTGGGCGTATGCCAACTCAGGATGGGGCGAGCATACAATGTGGGGGCCTGTGGCTATCTGCCCCCGTAGCTCAGTGGACAGAGCATCGGACTTCTAATCCGTTGGTCGGCGGTTCGAATCCGCCCGGGGGTGCCAATCTCAGGCAGGAAATCCGCCGGGAACGTCCCGGGCCGGACCGGGCTGACCGCCTATCTGGCCGCCGGGCGCCCGCGTCCCTTAAGAAGTCTGTAGGAAACCTGGACATTCCCCTGGCGAGGGGCGGTAAGATTAGGGCTGAATCAGCCGGTCGCCATCATCCACGCCAGTGGTCCGGGCCGTCCGGTCGGTGAACTGCGCGACTGAATGAGGAGGGTGCAGACAACATCGGATTTCACTAGAGACCATGCGGGACATCTGACATAGGAAGGTCATCCCCGGGTCATTCCGAACCGGGGGGTGATTCCACAGAAAGAGGTAAAGGATGCAGCGGAAGCATTTGCGTCTGTCGATGTCGATAGGGATGATCGGGTTTCTGGTGCTGACAGCGTGCGCTCCGGGCCAAGCCCCGACGACTCCGGGGGCCCCGGGGATTTCCGGAGAGCCGGAGAAAGAGAAGATCGTCACCATCCTCATTGCGCGAGAGATTGCCACCTTCGACGAGGTGATCAGCGGCGCGCAGGGGAGCGCGGCGTGGCGGCACTGGACCGGGTTCTCCGAGGAGCCGTTGACGGCGCCGAACCGCATTCCGGGCGGACCTCAGGAGCGCCGCCTGGCGGCCGAGATCCCGACGCAGCAGAACGGGAAGTGGGTCATCAAGCCGGACGGCACGATGGACATGACCTGGAAGATCGTGCCCAGCGCCAAGTGGCACGACGGCACGCCGCTCACCGCCGAAGACATCGCCTTCACGGTCAAGATCAAGAACGATCCTGCGGTGAAGCAGCAAACGCTGGGGGGCGGAATCCAGTACATCTCGAACATCACGGTGCAGGACCCGTACACGTTCACGACCCACTGGAATCGGCTCTCGATCCTGGGTCGGAACGGGGAGGGGCTGACGCCGCTCCCGAAGCACCTGTGGGAGCCGCTCTACCTGCAGGACCCGAGCCAGCTGCAGTTCTCCGATTTGAACTCGAGCAAGTACGTGGGGGCGGGGCCGTTCAAGCTGGTGAACTTCGAGCCGGCGTCGCACGTCGAGTTCCGGCGATTTGACGAATACTACATGGGGCCGGCGAAGGTCCACCGGATCATCCTGAGGACGGTCTTCGACCCCAATACGATGACGGCGACGTTCCTGGCCGGAGCGGCGGACGTGCTGCTGCCGCCGGCAATCGGGATGGAGCTGGCCGAAGAACTCCGCAACCGGTTCCAGCGAGAGGGGACCGGGCACGAGGTGATCATCGGTCAGCGGGACGGGACCAACCAGTACGAGCTGCAGCGCGACCTGACCTATGCGCGTCCGATCAATTTCGTCAATCCGTTAGTGCGGCAGGCCGGGCTGATCGCGATCAATCGGGAGGAGCTGGCCAACATCATGACGCTGGGGCAGCTCAAGGCGGCGCGGGTCAACGACGCTCCCACCGATGAGCCCTACATGCTGCTGAAGGACTGGATCGAGGCGCCGGACTTCCCCTACATCTACCCGTACGACCAGCGGAAGGCGGTGCAGCTGCTGGAGCAAGCGGGCTGGATGATGGGCCCGGACGGGGTGCGGGTGCACCAGCCCAGCGGGGAGCGGTTTGACTACCAGGTGCAGATCCGGCGGGGTACGGACTGGGAGAAGCTGAACTCGATCATCCAGCAGGACCTGAAGGCGGTGGGGATCAACCTGCAGATCCACGTGCTCACCGCCTCCGAGCAGAACGACAACAAGTTCATCTCGTTGAAGACGGGAGCATCTAACATCACGGCGGGGCCGAAGATCGGGAACCGACGGTTCCATGGGTCGCAGGTTGCGACGGAAGCCAACAACTGGACCGGAGGCAACAACCGGGGCCGGTACAACGAACCGGAGATGGACCGGTTGATCGAGCGGACCGAGATGGCGGTGCTGGACACCGATATGAGGGCCCTCGGCAGGCAGTTCCTGGACAAGATCATGGGGGAGGTGGCGTTCTGGCCGTTCTACTACGAGCCGATCCCCTGGGTGGTGTCCAAAGGAACGACCGGCGTCTATAAGTGGGGAACCGACCAGGATTGGTGGCACGATCTGGATAAGAACTGATCTAATTGGAGGTGGCCGATTGGAGCGGGTCCCGGCGAGGCGGGGCGCCCCTGCTGGCCACGCGGACAGAGCGAAAAGCAGGAGGACGGGGAGAAATCTCCCCGTCCTCTTGGCGTGATCTGGCCGCTAGAACGGCTCGGATTCCTCTCCCCTTGCGACACGTTCGGGCCAGTGCGGCCTCTCAACGAGCCTGGAGAGGGCGGGGCCGCAGCGCCTGCTAGGTACCGTCTCCGTGGAGTTGGCGAAGCCAGGCTTCGATAGGCTCAGCGGGATAGTGGGCCGTCATCCGCTCGCGAGCGCTGAAGCGGTGCCACTCACGCTTGAGGTTCTCATCGTAGTGCTCCACAGTTGCATCCCCATCATCGAAAGTAGCCACGACCGTGTGGCCGAGTGCGGCTTCTTTCCGCTTGATCGCCGCCCATATATCCGGCATCCGCATCAGCGTGCCCAACCCGGAGATGAGATGTCGGACGCCCTCGTGAGCGCATCAGGAGCGTTGCTCCAGGGGTGACGACGGGTAATCAGGCGGAACAGTGGCGTGGTCATCAACGTCGTGGTGAGCGCCATGACAACCAGCATCGTGAATAGGGTGGGAGAGATGACTCTGAGGTCGAGTCCGATGTTCAGCACGATCAGCTCCACCAGTCCGCGGCTGTTCATGAGGGCCCCGAGCGCCGTCGCATCCCGCCACTGAATGCCGTTCAGGCGTCCCGCGACGAGCACGCCGCCGAACTTTCCCATCGTAGCAATCAGAATGATGGCGAAACACAGCAGCCACTCGTCAACCGTGTCCAGCAGGCGGATCTCGGTGCGGAGTCCGGTGAAGGCGAAAAACGCCGGCAGCAGGAGGACCTGCACGACGCCGGTGATCCGCTGCCCGAGATCTGACGCCAGTCGGCTCCGATGCGGAAGCACCGCCCCGAGCAGAAACGCTCCGAACAACGCGTGAATGCCAATCATCTCGGTTGCGAGCGCCGAAATGAGTACCGCTACCAGCACCCCGGCCAGCTCGCTATCAGGCGTAGCTCGTCTCCGCTCGACCGAGCGGGCGAGAGCTTCCATCAAAGGACGGCCGAGCGTCAGCATGAGGGCGACGAAAACGATCGTGAGCAGGATCGTGGCCAGGGCGCTACCTGGCTCCTGTTTGGAGACGCTGACTGCGAGACTCAGCAGGCACCAGGCGGTTGCGTCACCGATGGCCGCGCAAGTCAGGGCGACATTGCCCATCTCGGTCCGATGCACTCCTTCGTCCCTGAGGATGCGGGCGAGGACGGGGAAGGCCGTGACGCACATGGCCACGCCGACGAACAACGCGAAGCTGGTGAACGAGACGCCAGCCTGTGCCAGCGGCTGGTACAGGCCAAGGGCGAGCAGCGAGCCAAGCAGAAACGGGACGATGATGCCAGCCTGAGAGATCGAGACGATGGCTCGGCCCCGGGAGCCGGGCATCGCGAGATCCAGCTCGGTCCCAACCAGAAACATGTAGAGAATCACACCAAGCTGGGCGAGCGCACCGATGACGGGCATGACAGGCTGTGGCAAGAGAAATGTCAGAGCTTCAGGCGCCATCCATCCCAAGAGAGATGGCCCCAACATCAGGCCTGCGATGACTTCTCCCATCACGGCAGGCTGCTGGAAATAGCGTGCCGCTGCCCCAACCAGCCGGGTCGCGAAAACGATGGTGGTGAGGGCGAGAAGAACGGGGAGAAGCGGGCCGGTTTGCCCGCCGGCTGATCCGGACGTTTCCAAGACGTTGAGCGCCGGAGCCGGTATTTGTTCGCCCCAGCCGCGGATCCGGAAGAAGAGAAGGGCTGCGCTTAGCGCCAGTATGAGATGCGGAGCGAGCGTGCGGAATGCGGAAATAAGCCAGCGCCCCATGCGGCTCATCTGATGGCTCAGGACCTGGCGGGCGCCTGTACCGGGTCTTGCCGCCCTTCGCCAGCGACGGCAGACCGCACGAGCACCTGTTTGTTCCACCAGGGTCCCCAGAGGAAGTAGAGAAACATCGAGAGGAAGCGCACCACCGAGGCGATGACAATCGCCCAAGCAACGCCAACAAAGCCGACGTTCCACGCTTCGGGCAAGAGTACCTGGAGACCAAAAGGCTGCCACCGTGACGATGCCCCGGTGAGCGCAACGGCCGCCGGCTGCTGGATCAGCCACAGGGTCCCGAGATTGCTCCACATCGCGACTCCCGTGTCACCCGCGGTATTGAAGGCGAGGGCCAGTACGTTCGCGGCTCCGAGCAGGAGGATCCCGAGGACGCCTATTCGGAGGAACTGGGAAGCCACCTCGATCACCTCGGGCTCGCGGCTGAAGGCGAAGATGAAAGCCTCCGGAAACAGGAACATGACGACGCAGAGGACTACCTGTAGGCCGCCTACGTATGCTAGTGCCCACCAGACAGTGGCGCGGGCCCGCTGCGTCTGCCGTGCTCCTAAGCTCTGGCCGACGATGACTCCTGAGGCCTGTGCGAGGCCCTGTCCTGCGAAGCTGGTCAGCTGCTGGAGCCGCTGGGTCACCGAATATACGGCTATGGCCGTCGCGCCGAAAGGTGCCACAATTCCCACGAGGACCAGGTTCGAGAGCGCGCGCTCCGCGCTGGTCACGGAGGCGGGGGCGCCAATCCTCAGTTGGCGAACGGCCAACTCGGGGTCGACTTTCAGACCTTCGTACCTGAGGTGCAAACGCGATGATCCGATAATGAGCGCCCGGAAGTTCATGATCCCGCCGGCGGCGTGGCCGATGGCATGCGCGACCGGCCCGCCCAGTATTCCCATGCCCGGAAGGGGACCGAAGCCAAACATGAACAGCGGCGTGAGTACGATGTGAAGACCGCGAGCCAACAGCTGCGCCTTCATGGGCGTGAGGCTGTCGCCGCCCGCGGTCAGCAGGGATCCACAGACGTTGTTCGCGCCGAAAAAGATCGAGGCCAGGAAGCGCAGCCGCTGGTAGGCGAGGCCATCTTCAGAGAGAGTGTCCGTAACGCCGAGTATCTTCCAGAGGAGATCGGCCCAGGCAATGCCGGAGCCCAAGATCAGCAGAGTCAGGCCCGTGTTGATAAGAATGCTTTGATAGGCGATATGGTTTGCTAGGGGGAGGTCTGCGGCCCCCACGGCCCGCGAGACCATCGCTCGGGCCGATGTATCCAGCCCCATGCGCGCGCTGTTGAAGAGCATGATCCAGGTCTGGCCGACACCAACGCTCGCCATGGCTCGGGAGCTGATGAAGCCAGACCAGAACAGGTCAACCATTTCGTCGACGGCGCTGACCGCGCCCGAGACGATCTGGGGCCAGCCGAGAAACCAGAGGTTGCGAGGAATGCTTCCCTGGGTCAGATCGCGAGTTGCGTAGGATGACCGAGAGCGGACTTGGGACACGGCTCACCTCAGCGTGCGACGCACGGGCGGGGCCTATTCTGACATGGTTCCTGCCTCTTGACGAGGGACTGGGAGACCGTTGACCGGAGAGTTTGCCCCAGAGAAGCGATATCGGTACGCCCTGTTTGGCAGGCGTGCCTATGCCATAGCCACTGCTGGCATCGTGGCGGCGGCAGGGCTGACGTTGATGGTCGCAGTCGTGCCGGTACCCTACCGCCAGTTGGGCGAATACGGTTATCTCGGCGTTTTCGCGGTTACCTTGCTAGCGACCGCCGCGGTGGTGGTGCCGGTGCCCTACGTCGCGGCAATCATCGTAGCGGGGTCGTATTTGAATCCCTTCCTGGTGGCCGTGGTCGCGGGAGTCGCTTCGGCTGTCGGGGAGTTGACGGGTTATGGCGCGGGCTTCGCAGGCCGCACGTTCGTCCCCCACACGTGGTGGACGAACGGCCTCGAAGGCGCGATGCGTCGCTACGGGTTTCCGGTGCTATTCGCGGCGTCCGTGCTTCCGAATCCTTTGTTCGATGCCATTGGCCTCATGGCCGGAGCCACAAGAACGCCGTTGTTGGTATTCTTAGGGGCCTGCTTCCTGGGGAAGACCATCCGTTTTTGGGCGCTCGCCGCTCTCGGGACCCCACTGCTGGGTTCTGGCTAGACAGCCTGCCTGCCGCCCCGGGAGCTTCGCAGGCAATTCCGGCCGCGCTCAGAACTTCCCCGGCCCGGGGGCGGAGGTCCTGAGCCCTAGTGCTTCACGCTCAGTTTGGCAGACAGGCCTGCGGCGGCTGCACGGCGGCGAGCGAGAATACCGAGCTTGAGTCCGATGATGGTGGGCTGGTCGTTGGCCATGCGGCGAAGGAGGCGCGGGAGCGACTCCCCGTGCGAGTGGTATACGGGCGCAGTAGGCTCGTAGTAGACGGCCCAGCCGTGGCGCTGGATCCAGTCAGCCCAGGCGAGGTCTTCGGCTCCGGGGATCTGCTCGTCGAAGGGGTGCTCGAGCACGAGTCCCCGTCTGAAGGCGCCGTTGCGATTCGAGAACATCATGTCCCGCTCTTGGCGGCGGGGTCTCGTACTCGTGACCCCAGAGAGCCACATGCCGAAGAGCTCAAAAAGAGTCACGTTGGCTCGCGGCAGTTCCCGGCCATAGACGCCGCCGATCGTGGGATCGGCGAAGGGCGCGAGCAGGTTTGCCAGCCAGCGGTGGTGAGAGGGAAGGGCGTGGGCCGCGAGGCTCACCGCAAAGTCTCCCGTCGCGGCCTGTACGCCGATGTTGAGGGCGCGCCCGTAGGTGAAGGTCTCGGGAGGGATTTGGATGATTCGGGTCGGAAACTGTCGGGCGATGTCGAGGGTGGCATCGGTCGACCCAGAGTCGACTACGATTACCTCGAAGCTCGGAACCCCCTGTTGTGCGAAAACCTGGGTCAGGGAGGTGCCGATATCTCGCGCCTCATTCTTGGCACGAATGACGATTGAAGCTATCACTCGTCGCTCCTCACGGCCTCGCCGAGGGCGCGCCTACCGCTCAGCTCTGCGAAGGGGGATGCCCCATTCTAGATGCCCCACATGGCCCAGGCAATGCGCTTTTCAGGCACCGGAGTGTACGTTCCTGTCATTCCGAGCGGCGATGGGTTCGTTTCGATGGGCCGCGAAGGCCCCTCGGCGGGAGAGCCTTCGGCGTCGCGCCTCCTAGGAGGATAAATCGATGCCGAGCTGCCGCATCTCCTCCAGGTGTTCGGGCCGGAGCAAGTCGGGGCGCCGCTCGCGGGTACGCTGGAGCGCCTGTCGGCGTTTCCAGCGGGCGAGCTCCTGGTGGTCGCCGGAGCGCACGATCGCTGGTACCTCAATTCCCCGGTAGACCGCAGGGCGAGTGTACTGTGGATATTCGAGCAGGCCTGTCGAGTGCGCCTCCTCGCGAGTTGAGTCCGCGCACCCCAGAGCCCCGGGAATCAGCCGGACCACGGCGTCAGCAACCACCATGGCAGGGATCTCGCCGCCGCTCAGCACGTAGTCGCCGACTGAAATCTGGCGAGTCGCGAGGTGATCGGCCACCCGCTCGTCTACTCCTTCATAGTGCCCGCAAATCAGGACTAGATGGGTTTGGATGGCGAGCTGCTCGACGAGCTCCTGCTTGAGCAGTTCACCGTTGGGAGAGAGAAGGACGATTTCGGCGCCGGCTTCCGCAATGTCGTCCACGGCTTCGAAGATTGGTTCCGGTTTCAGCACCATTCCGGGCCCTCCACCAAATGGCACGTCGTCGGCCGTTCGGTGCCTGTCATGTGCCCAGGCGCGGAGGTCGTGGATCTGGAAGTCGACCAGCCGCGCAGCGACGGCCCGGCCCAGGATGCTCTCTGAAAATGGCCCCATGAACATGCCCGGAAAGAGAGTGAGGATGTCAATCCGCATTGAGGAGCGCGGATTAGAAGGGAAGGTCGTCGTCGCTGAGTCCGATGTGGTGGCCGATCTCGTGAAGGAGGGTGAGGGTGATTTCCTCTTCGAGGTCACGGAGGCTATGGCAGGCGTGGAGCAGCGGCAGCCGATATACGGTCACCTTGTCTGGCAAGACCAGAGAGTAGCCGCTCCCACGTTCGCCCAGTGGAGTCCCCCGGTACAGGCCGAGTGGGCCGTCACCCCGCCCTTGCGTCTCAGACCCGTCATCGGAGGGGAGGTCTTCTACTGTGACGGCGATGTTCGCCAAAGTTGCCTGCACCTGGCTCGGAAGCTGCGCATAGGCGCGAGAAACCAGCTGCTGAAACCTCCAGCGGCTACAACGAACCCCGCGTCGACGGCTGGGTCGGGCTCTTAGTCCGCCAACCACCTTAGCGGACACCGATAGGGACCAGGGACAGCACGACGGTGGCGATGACTAGCGCGGCGATGATGACGAAAACTACCCGAGGAAACCTCTGGTTCAAGTGTCGCGCCCTCCGGCTTTCGGGCTGGAATCTATACTATAAGCTCCCATTGGCGTTCAGCCTTATGGACGAGGATTTCTTGCGATGCTGCCAACCGTCGTCGGAAGACTGGTCGTGATGCGCGAGGTACTGGTGGATGATCTCCAGCAGGTCTGGGAATGGGAGAACAACTCCGAGATGGGGCTGTACCTCAATGCCGACCCGCAAAAGCGTATGTCCATGGACGAGGTCCGGAGGCGCTTCCAGCAGTACCGCACCGATCCAACCAGTGGGCTCTTCATCATCTGCACGCTCGAGAAACGGTCCATCGGAATGCTGGGTTTCGACCGGCTCTACAAGGACATCGGCACATGTCGGCTTTTCATTGGCATCGGCTCGGACGAGTACCGGGGACGTGGCTACGGTACTGATGCCATGCGCCTGGTCCTGCGTTTTTTCTTCCGAGACGTGGGCATGAAGAAGGTGCAGCTCAGCGTGTACGACTTCAACAGCCGCGCGATGGCATCCTACAGGAAGTGTGGATTTGAGGTCGAGAGCGTGCGGCGGAACATTGCCTACGTGAACGGCGCGTGGTGCGACAGCATTGAGATGGCCGTCTCCGTCGATCGTTACGCCGAGCTGGAGCCGGTTTGGGAAGGTGAGTGGGCCGCCGCCAGAACCGAATGGGGTGCGCTAGAGCGGTCCGGATCCACCAGCGCCGTCGCCTCCGCCTGACCCGAACCTCACAAGCAGGGTGACAGAATCGAATGACTGAGGCCATGGCGTCCCGGACATGGACCAGCGATGAGGTGGCCAGTACCTTCCTTGGGTTCTTTCGGGCTCGCGGGCATCTGCTGGTGCCTAGCTCGAGCCTGGTTCCTGAGGACGACCCCACGGTCCTCCTGACGACCGCCGGAATGCAGCAGTTCGCGCCGTACTTTGTGGGCCGCCGGGAACCCCCGTCACCCCGTTTGTGCTCGCTTCAGAAATGCTTCCGGACTACCGACATCAGCGACGTGGGTGATCGCAACCACCATACGTTTTTTGAGATGCTTGGCAACTTTTCTGTGGGCGACTATTTCAAGGATCAGATGATTTCCTGGGCGTTGGAGCTGGTCACAGAGGGATATGGGATTCCGCAAGATCGGCTCTGGGTGACGATCCATCCCACGGATGAAGAGGCTGGCCGCCTCTGGAAAGCAGCAGGACTGCCGAGTGAACGTATTGTTACTGATGAGAGCAATTTCTGGGGACCGGCGGGGTCTTCGGGGCCGTGCGGACCGGACACGGAGCTGTACTACGACTGGGGGCGCGAAGGCTGCGGAGACGCTCGGTGCTGCGGCCGGCAGGAGTGCTTTCCGGGCTGTGACTGCGATCGGTTCTTGGAGTTCTGGAACCTGGTCTTCATGCAGTTCTTCCAGGACGTTGCTGGAAGCCGCACGCCACTCGCCCGGAAGAACATCGACACGGGGTCCGGCCTGGAGCGCGTGACCCGGATCCAGCAAAAGGCAGGGTCCTCCTACGAGACGGATCTGTTTCTGCCGATCATTCGTTGCGCCGAACAGCTCGCGGGAGTCGCCTACGGTGCCTCCGAGCACACGGACCAGGCGCTGCGGGTGCTCGCCGACCACGGCCGAGCGATGACGTTTCTCGTGGGTGACGGCGTCGTACCGAGTAACGAGGGTCGAGGCTATGTACTAAGGCGCATCGTCCGTCGCGCCGTGCGGTACGGCCGCCGACTTGGTATCGAGCGGCCGTTTCTGGGCAGCCTGGTCGAAGCCGTGGCCGAACGGATGACGCTGCGTTATCCGGCTCTCGGGTCGGTGCGCGGCGATCTGCAGTCAATCGTGCGCACCGAGGAGCAGCGTTTCCTCTCCACCCTACAGACCGGACTATCAGTCCTTGAGCGCTGGATCGAAGAAGCGAAGGCCGAAGGGCGGGCCGAGCTGTCGGGCGACCAGGTGTTTCGCCTGTACGACACATACGGCTTCCCTCGTGAGTTGAGCGAAGAGATCATGTCGGAAGCCGGGATGACCGTGGCGGCCGGCGAGTACGAGCAGGCGTTGGAGGCACAAAGAGAGCGCAGCCGGGGAGCGGCGCGCTTTCTGGTGGGGTCCTTGTCGGGAGAAAGCGTCCAAGTTTCCGGCCAGCCGCCGACGGTTTTTCGGGGCTACGATGGGCTGAAATGGGGTGCCGGCGTGCTGGCGCTGGACACCGACGGCCGCGGGATCTCAAACCTTCGTGAGGGCGAGCAGGGGACTATCGTGTTGGCCGAATCTCCTTTTTACCCGGAGGGTGGCGGGCAGGTAGGAGACACCGGCGAGATAGCGACGAATCGGGGGACTTTTCTCGTCGAGGATACGCGGCGAGACGAGGCCGGGCACATCCTGCACGTGGGGCGCGTCCTCTACGGCGAGATTGCCGTGGGAGACTTCGCTGATGCCCGGGTAGATGGGGAACGCCGGCGCGACATCATGCGTCACCATTCCGTGACTCATCTTCTCCACAGCGCGCTCCACCTGACCCTGGGCCCGCAAGCCGTCCAAGCGGGCTCGTTGGTTGCCCCACACGTGGCCCGGTTCGACTTCCCTAGTGACTCTGCGGTGACCGCCGACCAACTGGAGGCCATCGAGGATGTCATCAACCACCAGATTCGCTCTGACATTCCGGTGATTGCGCGCGAGCTGCCGTTCCAGGAGGCTATTAGTGAGGGGGCGCTCGCGTTTTTCGGAGAGAAGTATGGCGACCGGGTCCGTGTGGTCTCTATGGACGATTTCAGCAAGGAGCTGTGCGGGGGCACGCATGTGCGCACGACTGGGGAGCTGGGCGCAGCTTATGTGGCGGCGGAATACGGGATTGGGAGTGGGATGCGCCGAGTCGAAGTCGTAGCGGGGCGCCGTGCCCAGGAGCTGGCTCGGGCGAGGAGTCGACAAGTCGAGTCGATAGCTGCCCTGTTGGGCACGGCACCCGAGCAAATCGACGAGCGAGTCCAGGGACTGCTCGAGGAGCTAAGGGAGGCCCGGCGAGTCGTGAATCGCCTCGAATCGATGATGAGCAGATCCCAGGCGGCCGGGCTCCTTTCAGGGGCGCAGGTCATTGGCGGGGTGGCCGTGGTGACCGGACGCGTCGAGGTCGGCTCGATGGACGCGCTGCTGCAGGTAAAAGATGCGATAGAAGAGACCCTCAAGGGTGGCGTCATCGTACTCGGTGCGGTAATAGACGGCGCGCCCCAGTTCGTCGCCAGTGTCAGCAAGGCGGTGATCCGTCCGGGATTGGACGCCGTGCGGCTCGTGAAAGAAGCATCAGCCTTGACAGGAGGTGGAGGCGGTGGGCGCCCCGAGCTGGCTCGCGCCGGCGGACGGGACGCATCAAAGCTGGACCTTGCGATCAGCAGAGCGAGCGAAATCGTGCGCGAAGCAATGTCGGGCGACTAAATCGGCGACCCGCGCTTTCTTGGAACACGTGTCGGCAGGGTCTGCCGCTTGGAGGGGTGTGAGGCGCCGTCTTTGCCGCTCGCTCTCGGGCAGCCCGCGAAGCACCCAGGACGGGCAGGGTAGGCGCTGGCACGCATAATCGCGCTTGATGTTGGGTCCCGACGCATCGGGGTGGCGGTCAGCGACGAGATGGGCGTGCTCGCAACGCCCCGAGGCGCCATTCATCGTGACACCCTGCGCCAGGACCTAGCGGCGGTAGAGGCGATCGTGGCGGAGACTGAGTCGGAGCGGGTCATCGTCGGATGCCCAATCGGGCTCTCCGGCGCCCCTACCGCGGAGACCCGTCGCGCCGAACGCTTTGGCAAATTCCTGGCCGATGAGTTAGCCGTTCCGGTTGAGCTGTGGGATGAACGAATGACGACGGCCATGGCCGGCGCGGTTACCGGCAGCGATTCGAAGACGCGGGAGGCGGGCAGACGAGACGCGGTGGCCGCGGCCTTTATCCTCCAGGGGTATCTGGACCATCGAGGGCGCTCCTAGCGTTCCTCATTGGTCTGTTCGTCGCTACTTCAGCGTTTTCTGGCTTGGCCATCTGGTTCTGGACCGGCTTGGCGGACCCGCTCGCTGGGGCAGTTCGTGACATTGGAGACGAGGGTCCCGTCAGCGATGACCCGCGCCCAGTCTACTTCGCGGTTCGGCCCGGAGCCACGGCCCAGCAGGTGGCTGACGATCTCCGGCGGGCCGGACTCATAGCATCGACCGTCCGGTTTCGCGCGCTCGCGGAAGTGACCGGTCTGGACAGGAAGCTGCAGGCGGGGAATTTCGAGCTGCGGCGCAACATGACTGCGCGAGAGGTCTTGGATGGATTGACGAGTGGGACTGCTCGGCGGCCGAAGCTGGTCACGATCGCCGAAGGCTGGCGGGCGGAGGAGGTGGCGCTTGCGCTAGAGGCCCATAGCGTCGTGCCGGCGGCCGGTTTCATGGCAGTGGTCGCGGGTAGGCAAGACGGCGTGTCCCTGCCCTCGGGCGCTACATCCTTCGAAGGCTATCTGTTTCCGGATTCCTACGAGTTTCCTCTGGACGCGAGGCCAGAGGACGTGGTGCGGCAGCTCGTGAACCGGTTCGAGGCGCGCGTCGACGGTCGCGTGCGCGAACAGGCTGCCGCTCGGGGGCTCTCGATACACGAACTAGTGACTGTTGCGTCGATCATTGAGCGAGAGGCGGTGGAGCCCCGGGAGCGCCCGCGAATAGCGGCGGTGTTCCACAACCGTCTTGCGCAGGGAATGAATCTGGAGGCGGACCCGACGGTGCAATACGCCCTCACGCGGTTCGGATTGCTCTCCCCGCCGGGTGGCTACTGGACGGCCGAACTTGCCACTTCTGATCTTCGTCTCGCTTCGCCCTACAACACGTACTTGAACTCCGGCCTGCCACCTGGCCCGATCTGCAGTCCTGGCCTTGCAGCGCTCGAGGCGGCTGCTAACCCCGAGCCTGGGCCGTGGCTCTACTTCGTCGCCAAGGGCGACGGCACCCATCTATTTGCAACGAACCTGAGCGACCACCGGGCAAATGTGGCGCGCGTCGGACGGTAATGCGAGCGGACCTGAGCGGCGATCACAGGCGCATCGACCCGGCGACGGGCCGAGCCGGCGAAAATTCGGGTGATATAATCGGGCCACGTCATCCCCTGGGAACGTTAGAAATGGAGTGGCCGTGCCGACAGTCTCGATGAAGTTGCTCCTTGAGTCGGGGGTCCATTTCGGGCACCAGACCCGACGTTGGAACCCGAAGATGCGCCCCTTCATCTTCACTGAGCGCAATGGCATTCACATCCTCGACCTCCAGCAGACGGTGCGCCGCCTGGACGAAGCCGTTGATTGGGTCAAGCAGATCGTCGCCGACGGCGGTACGCTGCTGTTCGTGGGTACAAAAAAGCAGGCTCAAGAAGCGATTGCTGAAGAAGCGGCTCGCGCCGATATGCCCTACGTCAACGAACGCTGGCTTGGTGGGACCTTGACCAACTTCCAGACGATTCAGACCCGCGTCCGCTACATTGAGGAACTCGAAGCGCGCCGGGACCGGGGCGAGTTCGAGCATCTGCCAAAGAAGGAGGCCATCAAGTTCGAGGACAAGCTGCAACGGCTGATCCGACTGCTGGGCGGCATCCGCGGCATGAAGCGACTCCCCGATGCCATGTTCGTGGTCGATCCCGACCGCGAACACATCGCTGTCACCGAGGCTCAGCGTATGCAGATCCCGATCGTCGCGATGGTAGACACGAATTGTGATCCCACGGTCGTTGCCTACCCGGTGCCCGCCAATGATGATGCTATTCGGGCGATCCGCCTTATCACTGGGCGAATGGCCGACGCGGCGGTCGATGGCCGGGCCGTTCGCGAAAGTGCTTCCGGCAGCTTCGAGTTCGAGGCGACCGACTTGGGTGAGGAGGAGTTCCCTGAGAGCATGGGTGTGCTGGCTGCCGAGATCACCGCGGTGGCTGAGCAGGCGTTCCTCGGCACCGAGCCAGTCGGTTCCGGCGAAGACGGCTCCGACGAGCCGGACTCTGCCGAACCTGTCGCCGCGTCATCTAGCGAATAACCGAAATGGGCCGCCAAGGAGCAACGGGTTGGATATCTCTGCGACTCTCGTGAAAGAGTTGCGCGAGCTGAGCGGTGCCGGGGTCATGGAGTGCAAACGCGCGCTGGTCGAGACTGGAGGAGATCTTGAGGAGGCACTGGGGCTTCTGAAAGAACTGGGCCTCTCACAGATTGCAAGACGCTCAGATCGCCACGTGGGTCAAGGTCTCGTAGAAGCGTACATTCACGGCGACGGCCGGATAGGTGTACTCGTCGAGTTGAACTGTGAGACAGATTTTGTCGCGCGCACTCCGGACTTCCGGGCACTGGCTCACGACATCGCACTCCAGGTGGCAGCGACGAACCCGTCGTCTGTCGGAAATGAAGAGGAGACGGTGAGCAACAGCGCCGATCCGGAGGACTTGCCTCTCTTGGAGCAGCCGTTCATCAAAGATCCAGCCCGGACTGTGTCGGACCTCATTCGGGACGTGGCCACGACAACGCGAGAGAACATCGTACTGCGACGGTTTGCCCGCTTCGAGCTGGGAGCTTGACGCCGCTCTCCGCCAATCGATCCGGTTCGGGGACGTCCCCCGCCAGGGTCCCCTCGAGAGCTTCAGGGCGAATGGCCGGCTAGCGACGCCACCACAACCGGGAGGCCCGTGAGTTGGGTGGTAACGGTCCCCCTTACCGAAGAATCCTCTTGAAGTTGAGCGGGCAGGCTCTGCAGGGGCCCGCCGGCTACGGCATCGACAAGGCGACCCTAAATCACGTGGCAGGTCAAATCGAGAATGTGCATGGCTTGGGAGTGGAGGTGGCAGTTGCCGTTGGCGGCGGCAACATCTGGCGGGGTGAGGAGCAGGCCGCTACCAGCGGCATCGACCGGGCTACAGCCGACTACATGGGGATGCTCGCCACGGTGTTCAACGCGCTCGCACTCAAGGGAGCGCTCGAGGTCCGCAACGTCGAGACGCGCGTCCAGTCGGCGATTTCCATGCCGCAGGTAGCTGAGGGCTATATCCGGCAGTTGGCCATCGATCATCTAGAAAAAGGCCGCGTAGTGATCTTTGCCGCTGGGACCGGCAATCCGTTTTTCACCACAGACACGGCGGGCGCTCTCCGCGCGCTGGAGATCGGTGCCGATGTGCTGCTCATGGCCAAGAACCGAGTAGATGGTGTCTACACGGCGGACCCCCTCGTTGATCCAGCTGCCCAGCGGTACGATCGTCTGAGTTTCATGGATGCTCTATCGCAAGGACTAGGTGTGATGGATGTGACGGCGTTATCTTTGTGCATGGACAATAACTTGCGAATCGTCGTTTTCGACTTGACCAATCCCGAGAACCTGACAAAGATCATCCGGGGCGAAATGGTCGGAACGCTGATCGAATAGCGGAGGCGCTACATGTCGATAGCCTCGGTCCAGTCCAGCACCGAAGAGCGGATGCGGAAATCGATCGAGTCGCTGAAGCATGATCTAGGCAGCATCCGCACCGGGCGCGCAACGCCTGCAATCCTGGACCGTGTTGTCGTGGATTACTATGGGGCGCCAACGCCCGTTCAGGCGCTCGCAGCGATCGCGGCGCCCGAGCCACGCCTTCTTACTATTCAGCCGTATGATCGTCAGGCAATGTCCGCCATCGAGCGCGCCATCCAGAAATCGGATTTGGGGCTCACGCCGAATAACGATGGCACGACGATTCGCTTGGTGATTCCCCAGCTTACAGATGATCGCAGGCGGGATCTGGTGAAGAGGGTGCAGAAGCGGCTTGAGGAAGCCAGAGTGGCAGTGCGAAATTGTCGCCGCGATGGGCTGGAAGTTCTGCGCAAGGAGGAAAAGGAGAAGGCGATCTCGGAGGACGAACTTCGGCGCGGCCAAGACGCGCTGCAAAAGGTGACGGATCGCTACGTTGGGCAGGTGGATGAGATGGGGCGGGAGAAGGAACGCGAGATCATGGAGCCGTGAAATCTGCGGACGATGATTCGATCCCTGGTGAGAGGGAGCCGGCGTTTCCCCGCCATGTCGCCATCATAATGGACGGCAATGGCCGCTGGGCTGCCGAGCGGGGCCTTCCCCGTGCAGAGGGACATCGCGCCGGCACAGAGAACGTCCGGGGCATTATCGAGGCGTGCCTCGAGGCGGACGTCGAGGTACTCACTCTCTATGCGTTCTCTACTGAAAACTGGTTGAGGCCGCGCGAAGAGATCGACGCGCTTTTTGCGATTCTGAGCGACGTCATCGATCGAGAGACCGACGAGCTTCGTCGAGTTGGTGTTCGCGTCCGTCACCTTGGGAGCCTGGACGGAGTTCCTGAATCATTGGCGGAGCGAGTTCGCTATGCGGTGCAAGCCACTCAAAACAACGACCGGCTGGTGCTGAACATCGCTTTCAACTACGGCTCTCGAGCTGAGATCGTCGGTGCTGTCAAGCGGATCGTGGCCGATGGCATCGACGCGTCCAAGGTAAGCGAAGCGATGATCTCCGCCAACCTTTTCACCGCGGGGCTCGCCGACCCTGATCTAATCATTCGGACCGCCGGCGAGATGCGGCTCAGCAACTTCTTGCTCTGGCAGGCAGCCTATGCAGAGTACTGGTGCACCGAGGTCTACTGGCCCGACCTGACCCCTGCCCTGTTCCGCACTGCGCTCAAGGACTACATGCGACGGCAGAGGCGCTTCGGCGGGTTGCCCGCGCCCACTGCGGCGACATAGCGCCAGGTGATTCTGTTGGCAGGAGTTGCCGATCGTCCTGGGGAACTTCCGGACCAGTTCGGCCGGGTAGGGGCTTCCAAGGTCAGCGATTCGAGCTTGGGTCCACGGCTGTTCGCGGCAGCCGTTACTGGGCCGATTGTGCTGGCGTGCGCAATCGTCGGCGGCTGGTGGTTCGCCGGTTTGATCTTGCTGGTCACTGGGATCGCAGCTTGGGAGTGGAGCGCCTTGCAAGAGGGGGGGCGATCGTTACGTGCGTTCGGTGTAGCGGCCGGGCTGGCTTTTCCGGTTTCTGCAGCGATGGGTCAGCCGATGGTTGCGCCGGCAGTACTGGGTGTCACGATCTCACTTGGCGTCGCGATGCTCTCCAGCAAGGTAGACATGAAAGAATCTCTCAGCAGCGGTGCCGTGGCGGTCGTGGGCAGTATTTACGTGGGGGCCCTGCTTGCTCCGACGATCGGGCTGCGGGCCGGCGAGAACGGGCTCGCCTGGGTGCTAATCATCATCCTGGGGACCTGGGCATGTGACACCATGGCTTTTGTCGTGGGCCGCCGATGGGGAAAGCGGCGCCTCGCCCTTTCGATCAGTCCACAGAAAACGGTGGAAGGGACCATCGCTGGAGTGGCGGCGGCAGTCGTTGTGGGGCTAGGTGGCGGACTGGTCTTCCCTGCGCTTGCGCTGAAGCTTGCGGGCCTAGGGGTGGTAGTGGGCTTGAGCACCGTAGCGGGCGATCTGGTGGAATCGGTGGTGAAGCGGTGCCTCGGTGTCAAGGACGCCGGTTGGATCCTCCCCGGACACGGGGGAATTCTCGATCGCATCGATGGCCAGATTCTGGCGGCGTTGTTCGGGTACCTCTACGTGACGGTCATGCCTTGACCAGCCATGGTCTCGGGTGGCTCAACTCTTGCACGTAGTGGATCGGCGCATAGTTCAAGTCCACTTTTGCGCCCGGACAGCAAGATGAAGCGAGTGGTCATACTCGGCAGCACGGGCTCTATTGGGACTCAGACTCTGGATCTCATCGGGCGCCTCCGCGATGCGTTTTGTGTCGCCGGTCTGGGGGCAGGCCACTGGTCGCCGGCTCTCGCTCAGCAGGTGGAGCACTGGCACCCTGAGCTGACTGCGGTGGGCTCCCCCGAAGGAGCTCCGAGCGACGCCACGGTGATCCGCGGGCCAGGCGCGCTGGAGCAAATGGTGCGGGATCTCGGTGCCGACGTCGTGGTCCTGGGAACGCCGGGCATGGCCGGCCTGCCGGCCTGCATGACGGCGCTACGCCAGGCGGCGCGGGTGCTGCTTGCGAACAAAGAGACGCTGGTGAGCGCGGGCGCCACGGTCAGCGAGACGGTTCGCGCACACGGTGGGACGATCGTCCCGATTGATTCTGAGCATAGTGGCATTTGGCAGTGCCTCCGGGGAGAGCGAAGCAGCACCTTGCAGCACCTCTACCTCACATCGTCGGGCGGCGCCCTGCGCGACGTTCCCCTGTGGGAGCTCCTGTCCGCGTCGCCGGAGCAGGCGCTGCACCATCCCACCTGGAATATGGGCCCTAAGATCACTATTGACTCGGCCACGCTAATGAACAAGGGGCTCGAGATCATTGAGGCCAGTTGGCTGTTCGGAGTGCCGACATCGCGAGTGTCGGTGGTGGTTCACCGGCAGAGCATCGTGCACGCGCTAGCGGAGTTTGTGGATGGATCGATCAAGGCACAGATGTCAGTGCCCGACATGCGCCTCGCGATTCTCTATGGACTAAGCTACCCGGAACGGCAGTCAGTCAACCTCCCACGACTGGACCTATTCTCTTTGGGATCGTTGACCTTTGAGCCGGTGGACGAGGCCCGGTACCCGTCAGTGGCGCTCGCAAGGCAAGCTGCTGGAGCGGGCGGGACCTATCCGGCGGTTTTGAACGCAGCGAATGAAATCGCGGTAGAGCTGTTCCTCGCGGGAGCGATCCGCTTCACGGATGTGGTAGCGCTGGTGAAAGAGGTGCTAGGCCGCCATGATTCCGATGGTGGCTGTGATCTTGATTCTGTGCTGGCCGCGGACCGCTGGGCGCGGGAGGAGGCCCACCTGCTCACGGCGCGTCGGGTTCGCGCGGCTGTGAGCAGGTGGGCCTCGAGGACGTCAGGGCGCTCGGAAAGCGGTAACTAGGGTGGAACGCCTAGCGATCATTCCGATCCTTGGCGTGCTGATCATTGCCCACGAGTTGGGTCATTTCGCGATGGCGCGCATGGTTGGCATTGTCGTGGAGGAGTTCGCCTTAGGTTTCCCCCCTCGGTTATGGAGCACGGTCCGGAGGGGGGTCCGGTACTCTCTGAACTTGATCCCATTTGGCGCCTACGTCCGCTTGCTGGGGGAGGAAGACCCATCGGCTCGGGGTAGCTTTGCCGGGCAGTCCAAGAAGGCGCGGGCGTTGGTGCTCGCCGCGGGCTCTGGCGTGAACTTCTTGCTCGCTATTGGTGCTTTTGCGCTGGCCTACGGAACCGGCTGGCCAGATCGGTCGAATCTGGAGATCCGCGTAGCCGAAATCGCGGCTGGCTCTCCGGCCGCAAGTAGCGGGATTGCAGTTGGCGATGTCGTCCGAGAAGTCGATGGGGTGCCGGTTCGAAGACCGGAGGACATCCGCCAGCGCACTCAGAGCCGTCCGGGGCAGCCAATCCAACTCGTTGTCCAGCGTGACGGCGGCGGCGAGCGAAGCTTGACGCTTACGCCTCGAGCTGACCCGCCTGAAGGTCAGGGACCGCTCGGTGTCCGCTTGGAGGCCCGAGCCCTCCCCTCGCAGCATGACCCACTGAGTTCCTTAGCGTTCGGCGTCAGCCAGGCGTTGCAGATCGTCGGCCTCACTCTGGCTGCGCCTGCCATGGCGATTCGGGGCGAGCTGCCTTTGGACATGGTACGACCGATCGGCCTGCCGGGCATGACCCAACTCGCCGGTGACGCAGCCGTGGCCGTTGTCCAAACTGGGTGGCTCTTTCCGGTGCTCATGCTTGCTGGAGTGTTTAGCGCTGGGTTGGCGGTGGCCAATTTACTGCCGCTTCCTGCCTTGGACGGCGGCCGGCTCTTCTTCGTGCTGGTCGAGGCGATACGGGGCCGGCGAATCTCTCCGGAACGGGAGGGAGTAATCCATGCGGCGGGCCTTGTGCTGCTGATCTCGCTCATGGTTGTGATCTCTTTCTACGACGTGGTGGAGCCGCTGCCGGGCATAGATTGGGGAGCCAGATAGAACGGAGGTAGGGGCTGCGCAGCGGCCCAGGGGCCATCTGCGGCGTTCGTCTGGCGGACTCCCTACTGCGCTCCGGCTGGGACCGCAGGAAGAAGGGCTGGTATAATCGGGAGAATTGAACTGCGCACTTGGAAGTGGGAATGAACCCCCACTTTTTTATTGCATTGGAAGTGTGACGTAGGCGCGGATTGCTGAGATGAAAGCTGAGTTCTTGGCGGCCATAAAACTGCTTTCGACCGAGCGTGGCGTGTCCGCGGACGTGGTCGTGGAGGCGCTCGAAAGCGCGCTAGTGGCGGCATACAAGCGAAATGCAGGCGAGACGACGGAAGTCGAGGCGCACATTGATCCCGGAACCGGGGAAGCCAGGGTACGTGTGGGGAAGGTCGTGGTCGACGCCCCTGTGGGCGCGGATGAAATCAGCCTCGATGCCGCGCGGGCGATCGACGCAGACGCCGTTGTGGGCGGAACCGTGTGGCAAGAAATGCCGCCCGGCGCGCTGGGACGGATCGCCGCGCAGGGCGTCAAACAACACATCGCACAAAAATTGCGCGAGGCCGAGCGCAAACGGGTGTACGACGAGTTCGCCGAGCGAACTGGCGAGATGATGCACGCGCTGGTACAGCGCATCGAGCAGCGTACGGTAGTGCTGGAGTTGGGAAAAACGGAAGCCGTCATGCCCCCACCGGAGCAACTGCCTACCGAGCGCTACTACGCTGGGCAGCGGCTCCGGGTCTATCTCGTGGACGTGGTTGAGACGCACAAGGGACCGCAGCTCCTGGTTTCGCGGGCCCACAAGCTAATGGTCAAGCGGCTCCTCGAGCAGGAGGTGCCAGAAATCTTCAGCGGCAGTGTGGAGATCAAGGGTATCGCAAGAGAACCGGGCGCGCGGTCGAAGGTCGCCGTAGCCGCACGTCAGGAAGGGATTGACCCCGTAGGTTCGTGCGTCGGCATGCGTGGCGTTCGGATTCAGAACATCGTGAACGAGTTGAGCGGGGAGAAAATAGACGTAATCCCCTGGGACCAGGACCCGGCAGTTTTTGTGGCGGCGGCGCTGAGTCCGGCACAAGTGCTCCAGGTGACGATCGATGAGGAAGAAAAGACCGCAACTGTGGTAGTCCCCGAGCGCCAGCTGTCACTCGCGATTGGGCGTGAGGGACAGAATGCGCGGCTCGCAGCCCGTCTGACTGGCTGGAGAATAGACATAAAGTCAGACGTAGTGGCTGCAAACGCTGGCATTTGGACCGGTGACCCCGCGACTGTAGCGCAGGCGGCGGCGGGTCGTCGCGAGGGAGTGGAAGCTCAGGGCTCGGCTGGAGAATCAGGTGAGTTGGCTGCCGAGGATGGGACTCATCACTCCTCCGGATCAACTGATGAGGCGCGCGTGGCGCCTAAGACAGTGAAAGCACCGGGCCACTCCGGACCGTCCGAGGCCCAAGGGGGGGCAGCGGGAGGGCTTCCCGCGAATGTCCCCGGAGCGGGGGAAGATACTGATCTCGACGGGACGGTGCCGGCGGGGCTGGAGCAGGAATGAGACCGCGCCATATCCCGATCCGCACCTGCGCGGGTTGCAGGGAAGTGCGCCCCAAACGTGAGATGGTGCGCGTCGTGCGCGACTTCAGCGGCACAGTTGCGATCGATCAGACGGGGAAGATTAACGGACGGGGGACCTATCTCTGTCCCAAAACAGAGTGTTGGGAGCAGGCGCTGCAAACTGGTTCACTCGCCCGCGCGCTGAAAATCAGCATTGCACCGGCCGACCGGGCTGGGCTCGACCGGGCTTGGGAACAGCTCGCGTCCACCGTCTGATCGGTCTGAGGCCGGCCACTCCCGGAGAGTAGGGGCCGGATCGGGCCACCTGGAGTTGAAAGGTGAGAAATCGGCCACCCAACAGACCTAGCCGCGCGAACCGGGCGCCCGCGAAAGGGCCGGCCGCCGCGAGGTCGTCCATAGACGTGCGCGAGGGCCCATCGGTGGAGGTTCGTGATCGGAGCCCGGTTACCGCGATTGCGGTCGGTCCGGTCACGATTCCCCCTGCTCTGACGGTCAAAGAGCTGGCAGAGCGGCTGAACGTAAGCCCGGCGAGTGTCATTCGGGACCTCCTACAAAACGGCGTGATAGCCAGCATCAATCAGACCATCGACTTCGACACCGCGGCAATCGTAGCGGGGGATTTGGGATTCGAGGCGAGGGAGATGGATCTTGCTAGCCTCGCGGAGCCCGGGGCCGAGGAAGGAACCGATGAGACCCTCGTCCCGCGTCCTGCCGTAGTCACCGTCATGGGCCACGTGGACCATGGAAAGACGAGCCTGCTGGATGCCATTCGCCGAACCAACGTGGTCTCGGGCGAGGCCGGCGGCATCACGCAGCACATCGGAGCCTACCAGGTCGAGGTGCACGATCAGAAGATTACGTTTCTAGACACTCCGGGCCACGAAGCCTTCACCGCCATGCGTGCAAGGGGTGCCAGTGTCACAGACGTCGCGATCCTCGTCGTGGCGGCGGATGATGGTGTCATGGCGACGACGCGTGAGGCGGCTGACCATGCGAAGGCAGCGGGCGTTCCGATCGTGGTAGCGCTCAACAAGATCGATCGGCCGGGCCTGAATCTCGATCGAGTGAAGCAGCAGCTCGTGGACATCGGTCTGGTGATCGAGGAGTTCGGCGGCGATACGGTATGTGTGCCGGTATCTGCGCGAACCGGCGAGGGTCTCGATACGCTGCTGGACATGATCCTAGTGGTTGCCGAGATGGGAAATCCGCGGGCGAATCCGAATCGCGCTGCAACTGGTGCCGTGATTGAGGCAAGGCTGGACAAAGCGCGCGGTCCTGTGGCGACCGTTCTGGTCCAGAACGGGACGCTTCACGTGGGTGATGTCGTGGCTGCGGGTGTGGCCTCCGGTCGCATTAAAGCGCTGTTCAACGACAAAGGCAGGCGAATTCCGGCGGCGGAGCCAGCCACTCCGGTGGAGCTTCTGGGACTGGACGAGGTCCCTGAGGCTGGGGATCGTTTCCAGACCTTTGCGGATGAGCGGACCGCCCGCCTCGTGGCGCAAGGCGCTCGGCGAATCGTGGAATCGCGGGCCGTGGGGGCACGGCCCGCGCAAACGAGCGATCTTGTGGGAGGCGTCCCTGCCCCGACGACAGATCTGAATCTCATCCTCAAAGCGGATGTGCGGGGGTCCCTTGAGGCGGTGCTGGCGTCGATCCAGAATCTTTCCAGCCAGTCCCAAATTCAGGAGGAGGTCCGCACGAAGATCGTTCGGGCGGACACGGGTAATGTGACCGAGTCGGATGTCATGCTGGCCGCGGCAGCGGAAGGCCGCATCGTCGCCTTCAATGTGCGTGTAGAGCCGGGTGCACGGCGCGCAGCTGACAGCCAGGGGGTCGACATTCGCCTGTATGGAGTCATCTACCACCTGATAGATGACCTGGAGCGCCTGATGCGCGGCCTGTTGGCCCCGGAGTACCGAGAGGTGATCGATGGGCAAGCCGAGGTCCGCCAGGTATTCAAGGTGGGACGCAACCAGGCTGCGGGTTGCTATGTGACGACCGGATCCGTCATCCGGAACTCCGAGGCACGGGTCGTTCGCAAGGGGCAGAGCATCTTCGCGGGACGCATTTCGAGTCTCAAACGCTTCAAGGATGACGTTCGCGAGGTCCAGACCGGCTATGAATGCGGCATCGGTATTGATGGGTTCGCTGGCTTCGAAGAAGGCGATGTCATAGAAACCCTGAGTCGGGAGCTCGTGAGTCCCGTTGGGCCTGCGTGAATGCCAACGCGACGCATACAGCGACTCAACGAACTGATTCGGGACGAGATTGCCCATCTCCTCATGCACCAAATCCGGGATGACCGGCTTCACGGCCTGATCAGTGTCACCAGCGTCGAAACGGCGCCTGATCTGAGTCAGTGCAAGGTGTTTATCAGCGTCTTCGGTGAGGAGAGCGAAGCAGAAGAAGCGCTCAAACAGATGCGGCGCGCCGCATCTTTTTTCCGTCGCGAACTCGCAGCGAGGCTTGACCTCCGGCATACCCCAGATATCGACTTCCGTTTGGACCGGTCCATCGCGGAGGGAGCGCGTATCAATGTGCTGCTGAGGGAAATCGAGGGTGCGTGAGGAACGCGGGGATTACTGCTATCGGCCCTCGACCCGGCTTCAGGGGGCACTAGCCGGGGCCAAGCGCGTGTTCCTCACCGCGCACGTTGATCCGGATCCGGATGGACTGGGCTGTGTGCTAGGTCTCACCCGAATTCTTCAGAGGGAAGGCTGGGATGCGACGCCGATTTGCGTGGGGCGGGTCCCGTCCTTTGCATCGGGACTGCCAGGGAACGAAAAAATCGTCGCCTTCCCAAGTCGGACCGCCCGGCGGCAGCAGCTTCGCCCCATCATGTCGCCGGGCGACGTGCTGATTGTCATGGATACCCCGGTGGCGACGCGGATGGGCGCGTTCTACGACGCACATCGAAAGTTGCTGGCCGACTCGGTGATCATCAACATTGATCACCACTACACAAACCAGGCCTTTGGCAGATTCAATTTCGTGGACCCACTCGCGGCTGCAACGGCTGAGGTGCTGTGCGACATCCTCGATGCGAGCAGCATGCGGGTGGATGAGGAGTCCGCGACCTGTCTCATGACGGCGTTGGTTGCTGACACGCAATGTTTCCGGACCGAGAGCACGTCTCCTCGGAGCCTACTGTTGGCCCACCGTCTGTGGCAGGCAGGAGCGCCAATCTATCCTGTTCAAAGGCTTGTATTCGGCTCTCGTGCTCTGTCAGGCCATCGCCTTTGGGGCGCGGCCCTGGATCGGATGGGCGCCCAGGACGGAGTGGTCTGGGCGTGTGTGACGGACGAGATGCTCGAAGAAGCCGGCGCGACGATTGAGGAGGCCGAGGGCCTTGTCGACTTCCTCCTTTCGTCCCGGGAGTCAAAGGCAGCCATCGTCTTCAAGCAGCAGGGCGACGAGACCAAGGTCAGTGTGCGGACGGTCCCGGGCGTCGACGCCACGAGGATCTGCAGCGTTTTTGGCGGCGGTGGCCATCAGAGGGCGTCAGGCTGCACGATCGGCGCCGACCCTCAGGGGGCAATGCAAGTCATGATTCCGGTTGCGCGCGAAGAAGTGCGGGCTGGGTTGCGACGGGGGTAGCTCCCGGCGGAGGACGTTGGGTGACTCACGAGTTCAACGGGTACCTGAACGTCTTCAAGGCTCCGGGGGAGACATCACACGGAGTGGTGAGCCGGATCCGTCGGCTGACCGGGCAAAAACGAGTTGGCCACGCAGGGACCCTTGATCCCGCTGCAGTGGGGGTGCTTCCTCTTGCCGTGGGTGGGGCTACGCGCTTCGCCATGTCACCCGGTTGGAGCCAGAAGGCCTACTGGGCAGACGTAACGTTTGGAATGGGGACTGACACCGACGACGCTCAAGGCCGGGTAACAATTCTGGGCGACCCGAGCGCAATCGATCTGCCCATGATCGAAGACGCTCTCCCGCACTTCTTCGGTGAAATAGCTCAGCGCCCTCCAGCCTATTCGGCGGTGCGATTGGGCGGCACCCGTTCGTATGCGCTGGCTCGTCGAGGGAAAGCACGGCTGGCGGGGGAGCGTCGGGTTCGAGTGGATGATCTCAAAGTTGTGTCTTGGGCTCCCCCGGTCCTCTCTGTCCGCGTCGAGTGTGGATCCGGAACGTATGTCCGCTCCCTGGCGAGAGACCTCGGCGAACACCTGGGTTGCCCAGCGTATCTGTCGGCACTGGTGCGCCTACAGGTCGGTCTCTTTCGGATCGAAGATGCCCTCACATACGATCAACTGGACCAGGTTGCGGCGGCGGGAGCCTGGGAGCAAGTTGTGTGGCCCGTGGACCTGCCACTGCTGGGCTGTGATGCAGTGGTGGTATCCCCAGAGCGAGAACGAGATTTCTTGCACGGGAGAGGATGGGAGGCGTCTGTCACAACTCCGGGAGCCGTCCAGGTGCGCGTGTATTCGCGGCAAGGTGAGATGCTTGGTGCGGCGGATCGAAATGGGGCCAGACTGCAGCCCACAGTGGTGTTGGGTGGGCGCGGGTGATTCGCGGGGCAGCCGGCAGGGGAGTGAATCTCGCCATCGGGGTCTTCGACGGGGTGCACCGAGGCCATCGGGACCTGATCGGGCGGATGGTAGCGGCATCGGTTCGGGGCGGTCTGACTTCTGTCTGCTTGACCTTTGATCCGGATCCGGACGAGGTCCTACATCCGGAGCGCAGCCCATTGGCGCTGACGTCCGTCTCAGAGCGATTGGATTTGCTGAAGTCAATTGGCGTGAGCCGAGTTGACGTTCTGCCTTTCACTCGTGAGGTGGCTAGCCGCTCAGCGCATGAGTTCCTGTCCTGGGCTCGGAGCGAGTATGGGCTGAAGGCGCTGTGGGCCGGCACGGATTTTGCACTGGGGCAAGGTCGTGCCGGCACCATTGATGCTCTCAAAGACATCGGTGCTGCCCTGGGTTTCGATGTGCATAGTGTGCAGCCGCTGATGGAGGGCGGTAGACCGGTAAGCAGCACTTGGGTCCGGGAGTTGCTGCGGGAAGGCGACGTTCAGCGAGCCGGACAGTTGCTGGGTAGGCATTACGCTATCCGAGGTGAAGTCGTTCGTGGCGCCCGGAGAGGCCGTGAACTCGGTTTTCCGACAGCAAACCTGATTCCTCCCTCTGGGCGGGTCCTGCCTTCGGACGGCATTTATTTTGTTGAGGTGGGCCTAGGTGGCCAATCTCTTGCCGGAGTATCCAGTTTGGGTCCGCGGCCGACTTTCGGCGAGGACGAGCCGCTGCTGGAAACGTATATCCTGGACTTCCAGGCGGAGCTCTATGGCGCCGTAATCGAGGTACGCTTTGTCCAGCGCCTGCGTCCGGTGACGCGCTTTGAGTCAGTGGAGGCGCTGCGGGCCGAGATCGAGCGGGATGTGGAGACGGCCAAAAAGCTCGCTGGCAAACGATAGCGGCCGCATGACAGAGTCCGGCGGAGGTGTGAAATCACTCACCGGCATTGATGCGAATTCGTTCGCGCCATATGATCGCATTTACTAGGAGAGGGATATGCCGCTGTACGAGTACTACTGCCCGACCTGTGAAACAAAGTTCGAACGCCTGCGTCCAATGAGTTTGTCCAATGAGCCCGCCATCTGCCCGTCCGGACATGAGGGAGCGATGCGTCTACTCTCGGTTTTCTCGGCGATGGGTCGCACCGATGGCGGTGAGCCGATGAGCCTGGGCGGCGGGTGTGCTTGTGGGGGCGCTTGCAGTTGTGGCGGCGGTGGACAAGCCTACTGAAAGCGACTCCAGGAAGAGTTGAGAACAACGCGGAAGGGCCCCGCTACTAGGCTGCGCACCTATTTCTGGTGGGCCTCGTGTTCTGCTTTCAGCCTCTGGATCAGCCGCTCTGCGAGGTGCGCAGGTACGGGTTGGTAGTGGGAGACCCGGGCTCTGAAGGTGCCCTGTCCCTGGGTCATAGCGCGGAGCTCCGTCGCGTAGCGCAAGAGCTCAGCCTGGGGTACCTCAGCGGTGATCGTGGTGAGGGCACCCCCTGGATTCATTCCGTGGACATGGGCCCGCCTCCCATTAAGGTCGCCCATGACATCGCCCGTGAACGTGTCGGGTACGAGGATCTCTACTTCAGCGATGGGCTCTAGGAGCTCGACGCCAGCGTCGGTCGCGGCCTTCTTGAACGCCATTGAACCAGCAATCTTGAACGCCATTTCAGAAGAGTCGACCGGATGCTCCTTGCCGTCATAGAGGATGGCCCGTACGTCCACCATTGGGTAACCGGCCAGGATGCCTTCTTCCATGGCTTCTCTGATGCCTTTGTCTACTGCGGGCCGGTACCCCTGGGACACGACACCACCCACAATGCGGTCGACGAATTCGTAGCCGGCGCCGCGCGGGAGTGGCTCGACTTCAACGGAGCAGACGCCGTATTGACCATGGCCACCAGTTTGGCGGACATAGCGACCCTCGGCCTTGGCAGAGCCGTGAACGGTCTCGCGGTAGGCAACCCGAGGGGTCGAGTGGGTGACGGCGACGCCGAACTTTCGCTGCATCCGCTCGCACGCGATTTCGACGTGAGACTCGCCGAGGCCGGACAGGATCGTCTCGCCGGTGGCACTTTCGTGGTGCACAGAAAGGGTCGGATCCTCCTCCACCATGCGGGTCAGTGCCGGACTGAGCTTCTCAACGTCGTTCTTGGTCTTGGGCTCGATCGCCACGCTGAAGAGGGGTTCAGGGAACGCAAGGGTCTCCAAGATCACCGGTTTGTCCCGGACGGTGAGCGTGTCTCCCGTGAAGGTTCCCGCTAGTTTGGCCACGACTCCGATATCGCCCGGCCCAATGGCCGGCGTTGGCTCCGGCTGTTTGCCCCGCAGGTAGGAGAGCTGACCGATTCTCTCTTCTTTTCGCTGCCGGGGATTCCAAAGATGGCTGTCGGATTTGATCTCGCCGGCAAACGACCGCAGAAAACTCTCACGGCCGAGGAATGGGTCGGACACAGTCTTGAACACAAGGGCGGCGGTGGACCCGTCGAGGCTGCCCTCTTCCACATTCACCTGAGCGGCTGAGGCCGGCGGGGCCAGATTCACTATGGCGTCCAGAAGGCTCGTGATTCCCCGGCACTGCAGGGCCGAACCTGCTAGGGTCGGGACCAGCTTGCCTTCGGCCACACCCTGACGGAGGGTTGCGACCAGTTGTTCAGAGGTGATTTCTTCACCATCCAGATACTTGGTCAAAAGGTCGTCGTCGAGCTCAGCGACCGACTCGATCAGCATTTCCCGATAGCGAGCCGCGTCGGCGGTGATCTCGTCCGGGAGAGCGCTTGGCGGCGCCTTTTCGTCAAGGATTGCTTGTCCACTGAGAAGATCGACGATGCCCTTGAAACGGGACTCAGCGCCGATCGGGATCGTGACTGGCACGACGCCGGTGCCCCATTTTTCGCGAAGCTGATTCAAGACGCGGCTGTAGTCTGCGTTTTCTCGCTCCATCTTGTTGACGAAGACCATACGTGGGACCCCGTCGGCTACCGCGCGGTTCCATGCTGCCACTGTTCCTACCTGGACACCGCCCACACTCTCCAGCACTAGAAGCGCACACTCGACGACGCCCATCGCTTGGATGACCTCGCCGAAGAAATCGGAGTACCCCGGAACATCCAGGAGGTTGATCTTGGTGTTGTTCCACTCCACGGGTGCCAGGTCGAGCGAAATGGTCATCTTGTGGCGGATCTCATCGGGGTCGTGGTCTGTCGTGGTGGAGCCGTCATCGACCTTCCCGAGGCGGCCTATGGCGCCAGAATGGAACAGAATGGCCTCGGCCAGACTGGTCTTGCCGGCGCTGCCGTGACCGAAGAGGCCGACATTGCGGATCGCCTCGGGAGAATAGGCCTTCATGGATACGCACTCCGCGATACTGCAAGCTCGAAGCGCGGCCCGGCGGGTCATGAGGAACGGCTACGACGAGAAGCCTTTTGACGGCGCGCCGAACGGTGACCGATTATACCGTCTGGTTCCGGACGCTTTTGAGCTTGAGGGGTAGGGATGATTCCGATCGGTGATAGCCCGGTCAGGCAGCACCGCACCCCATGGATGATGCTTCTGTTGCTCGCCGCGAATGTCGCGGTATTCGCCTACGAACTGAGCCTTGGTCGCGCGGTTGACTCATGGACGCAGTCGGTTGGCACCATTCCTTTTGAGATTCTTCGCGGTCAGGATCTGCCCCCGCCGGCGCCTGGTCCAGTTTATGTCACGCTTGTGACGTCGATGTTCGTGCATGGGGGGTTCCTTCACCTGGGGAGCAATATGTTGTACCTGTGGGTATTCGGGGACAACGTAGAAGACGTCTTCGGACATGCTCGCTTCCTCGCTTTCTATCTGGTCTCGGGGCTCATTGCTTCGCTTACGCACATCTATTTCAACCCCGATTCGACGATTCCCAGCGTTGGCGCCAGTGGCGCGATCGCGGGTATCCTGGGCGGCTACTTGCTGATGTTTCCCAACGCCCGGATCAGAACGCTCCTGCTCCTTGGCCCATTCCTTACAGTAACGCGCGTCTCGGCGCTGTTCGTAATCGGAATCTGGTTCCTCTCACAGCTTCTATCCGGCCTTGCGTCCTTGGAGGCAGTAACCGCTCAGTCAAGCGGCGTCGCGGTGTGGGCACATGTGGGAGGGTTCATCGCTGGTGTTGTCCTTGGCTTCGCGTTCCGCCCCCACAGACCCGCTGGGCACCGGATCGCGTGATAGAATTTCCGGCGCCTCTGACGGGAGCTGGTGCCGATGTCCGGACACTCCAAATGGTCACAGATCAAACGCCAAAAGGGCGTAGCCGACGCCAAGCGCGGGCAAATGTTCACCAAGCTTGGCCGTGAGATCGCAGTAGCCGTGCGAGCCGGAGGCCCGAATCCCGAGGTGAACCCGCGTCTGCGTCTGGCCATTGACCGGGCTCGGCTGGCCAACATGCCTATCGATACAATTGAACGGGCAATCAAGCGCGCGGCCGGATCCGCAGCTGAGGGAAACCTCGACGAGATCGTCTACGAGGGGTACGGACCCGGAGGCGCTGCTCTCCTTATCGAGGTGCTGACGGACAACCGGAAACGTGCCGTGGCAGAAGTTCGGAGCGCCTTCACTCGCGCGGGCGGCAGTCTCGCGGAATCCGGCGCGGTGGCCTGGCTTTTTGAGCAGCGGGGTGTACTCACGATCGAGGCTCCGGGAGTGGATCCGGATGAGATCGGCCTTCGAGCGATCGACGCTGGTGCCACGGATGTGCGCACAGAGGGGGGGGTGATCGAGGTTTACACGGATCCAGCCGAGCTAGATGACGTGCGCACAGCACTGGTGGATTCACAGCTGGAAATCACCGCGGCTGAGGTGGCCATGGTTCCGAGGGCGACTGTTGCGCTGGACGCAGATCGTACCGTCTCGATCCTCCGTCTCATGGAAAGGCTTGAGGATATGGACGATGTCCAGAAGGTCTACACGAACATCGAGATCTCAGACGAGGCCGTGGCAGCATACGCGGGAGTGTGAAACCCGAGTCTGGCGAAGCCGCGCAGCCCCCTAACCGAATCATTCTCGGAATCGACCCTGGGCTGGCAACCCTCGGCTACGGGCTGGTGGCGGTTTCCGACCGCGGTCCCGAGCACCTTGACCACGGGTGTGTGCTCACCCGGCCAACAGCCTCGCTTCCGGATCGCCTCCGGACGATCTTCGATCAGCTGACCGTTCTTCGGGAACGTTACGCGGTGACGGACGTGGCGATGGAGTCGCTGTACTATACCCGCCGCCTCACGGCGCGTGGCATCGGTGAGGCTCGGGGGGTGGCGGTCCTGTCGGTTGTGGCAACCGGAAGCGGCTTCTACGAATATGCGCCCACCGCGGTGAAGGAATCAGTGACGGGGTCCGGTGCAGCAAAGAAGCGCCAGGTACAGGAGATGGTGCGCCTCATGTTGAATTTGGCCCAGGTTCCTTCGCCGGATGACGCGGCCGACGCGCTTGCGATCGCGCTCTGCCACGCGCGACGACTTGATTTGGAGCGGATTGTCCAGGCGGAAGGGACGGTCGCATTCTGATCGCGGCTGTGCGAGGACGGGTGCGGCGAAGCGGGGCGAACGAGGTAGTTGTTGATGTGGGACCGGTCGATTTGCGAGTGCTGGTTCCTGCCCAGACGGCTGATCGACTGCGGCCTGGGGTGGTCACTGAACTCCATACGCATTTCGTGATCCACGGCGACCAGCGCTCGTCACAAGTCAGCCTCTATGGATTTGAATCAGAAGTGGCGCTGGAACTGTTCGAGCATCTCATCCGCGTGTCGGGTGTTGGGCCCCGAGCGGCTCTGGGGCTCTTGTCGGTCCTGGATGCCGATGAGGCCAGACGGGCTATCATTGCGGGTGACCAGCGTACCCTGGCACGAGCGCCTGGTATTGGCCCTCGGGTCGCTAGTCGGATTGTGAGTGAGCTGCAGGCGAAGCTCGCCGAGATGGAGCCAATGGTCGAGAATGGCGATGCTCAGTATGGCACAGCGCTGACAGCGTTGGTGGGGCTCGGCTATTCAGTGGTAGACGTAAGGCAAGCGCTCGAAGCCGGCCCGCCGAGCGCGCCGATGGAGGAACTGATCCGCTCGGCGCTTGAGTTTCTGGATAGACGGTAGTAGCAGTAATGGTTAGCCAGGATGACCGAGGAGGCAAGTGGTGGATCTTGATGGCCCCGAGAGCTTCGCTGAGGACGCGGGCGACGACTCGGACGAATTGGTTGAAGGCGAGCAGCCCGCGGAAGACCGCTTCTACATCGATGCGGATTGGCACGAGCGGCAGGGCCTCTCGTTCAATGATGTCGTCCAGGAACGGATGTGTCCCCAATGTCAGCTCCGCGTGGGCGAGGAGGTCGAAGAGCGTTATCCGGTAGTGGATCGCAAGACTCGCCGGGTGACCTACGAGCTGCGGCGAGTCCAGTACGGATCACGTCCAGTCTCCATCATCCGGGATTGCTGCGCTCGCAAGAGCCAATTCATCGTACCCGACATGCCTGTGTTGGAAGTGGTTTTCAGGATTCTGCTTGCAAACGGGAACCAACCCATGCCGCTCGAGCACATTCGGGACCAGTTGCGGGAGTGGTGTCCAACGGGCAGGTGCCAGTGGCTGCTGCTACCGCCCGAGACGGTCCGCCGAATAGTAGAGAACGATCAGTTCTACGGTCTGCGGCGCCACGAGATCCCTGAGGCCGCTTGATCGGCGCGGTAGGGCCCGCTCGCATTCCGTGTACGGCGGCCGCCCCTACGTATACTGCCGGTGATCCTGCCGCGTGCCCGTATTCGGAGAAGGTGCGTGTCTCGACCAGGAGCTCTCCTCACGTTGGCTACATCGGGACGCGTGTGTTCCGGTAAGTCCCGGAAGCTACCAGCTTCGCCCGGGTTGACGCGTTCGCAAACTCGACATCTCCCTCGCAGACGACCCCAGCGGCGAACTGCACTGGCCCCGTGACCCGGAGCGATCGGCAGAGGACGAGCGAAGGCGGGCCGTCCGGGAAGAACTCATCGAAGTCAGGTAAGAGCTGGTAGTGCCGGGGATCGAGTTCTACAAGGGGGGGCTCGCCCCGCCGTCGCTCGTCCAGAATGAGCCGGTGGTCCGGTGTTACCCGGCACGCGTCCGACCGTAGCACCAGCAAGTCAGAGGTTGTCTTCACCGGCGCGAAGCGGGTGCGTGGTACCAGGAGGGCGCCACTCGCATCAAAACACTCGATGGCTGCGCCGACGGCCGATTCCAGCTGGAGGACTTGTGGTGAGCTGGGATCGCGCGGATCAACTGCCCTGGCATTGGTGATCAATGGTAACGGCAGTGCTCCGCCGTGGCGGCCGAGTTCGCGCCGCAAGTGATCAAGGCGGATCCAGAGATTGTTAGTGTTGAAAAAGCGATGGCGTTGTATGTCTTGGAAGGACTCCTGATCGCCGGAGGGGCACTGCGCGGATTCGCGGAGCAGGAGGCGGCCGGTGGTTCGGCGGTGCGCCAAATGGCCACCCTTTCGATCCATGGGGGTGCGCTCGGCGACCTCCATCAAGAACGAAAGCTCCTGGTCGGCGAAGTACCGCAGGAGACTGAGGTCGACGGTTGCACCGAGGTTATCGGCGTTGGATATGAACATGAACCTGAGGCCTCGCTGCAGCAGAAGATCGAGCAGGCCCGAGCCAAGCAAGGCGGGATAGAGGTCACCGTGTCCAGGCGGACACCACTCGAGGTCCGGATCGGGAGGCCAGGAGACCGGCGCCAGCGTATCCGCCTCGAGCTTAGGGACCCTGTTCTGCAAGAAATCGAGGGGTTCGCCAACGCCGAGTTCCGGGTACCTCTGCAGATATGCAAGTGTATCGGCCTGTGTGTTGAAGCTGTCCATGAGGTAGAAGGCAGGTTCGGGCCCAGCCGTTCTGGCACGCAAATGCAAGACCTGGCGGGCGATGAAGTCCAAGAATGAATCTTTCCCCTTCACGGGGAGGAGCGACTTGGCGGTCTCGAGGCCCATGCTCGTGCCGAGGCCACCATTGAGCTTTACGATCGCCAACTGCTCGAGCAGGCTCGCGCCGGTGAAAGCATCTTCCGGTACGTCATCAAGCCGGGGGAGCGAAGCAACCGGATCAATAGCTGTTTCTGACAGCCAGCCACGCTCTCCCTCAGCGACCTTGCGGACGGCAGCGAGAAACGCCGTGATGCCCGCGTCCGCAATGCCTGCGGCTCGCATCTTGGTCGCGATTTGCTGCTCCACCAATCCTGTTGTGGTCAAGATCCCCGCGACCTCGCGCTTCTCGAAACGGCTGGCGGAAGAACGCTGGCTCCTGGCTGAAACGGTACGGTCCTAGCCCGGGACTTCCGCGGGAGCTGGCTCTTCTGGCGTGGAGGCCGGATTGGCAGGGGCAGGACTCACATCTTGCGCACGCATCATCTGTAGCACCTGCTGGTCCCGCTCCGCGACGGTGAGCTGGTAAAAAGTGATCATCGCCGCGATCACGGCGGCAACTGGAATGCCAAAAAGTGCGCCCCACGGCCCCCCCACGCGGGCGCCGATAATCACAGCAGCGAGCACGTAGACCGGGCTGAGGCCGATCTGCTGGCTCATCAGTTTTGGGGCAAGCACGTTGATGATAACGGTGTTGAGGCCGATGGCGAGGAGGGCCACCAGCCAGGTCTTTCCCGGATCCGCGATCAACGCGATGACAATCGGCACAGCGGTACCCAGGACCGGACCGATAAACGGGATGAAGATAGATATTCCGCCGAGCACACTCGTGAGCGCGGCAAACGGGAGCCCGGCACCTATCATGATCAGCGCGATGCCGAGCCCGTAGACGAGCGCTTGGATGATTTGGCCACGGAGGAAGGCACCGAAAGCTCGGTTAACGCTGACGATGAAATAGGCGACTTCGTCGCGATACTTGCGCGGGAAAGCTGACACGAGCTGTTGGCCCAGGCGAGCACCGTCGAACATGAAATAGAGCGATAGAATCAGGGTCAGGGTTACCTGAGTCAAGATGGACGCCGTGGCGGTGGCGACGGTCAGCGCGTTGGCAACGAACCACGGACCAATCGCGGCAAGTGGGCTCACGAGCTGCCCGGTGTAGTCGCCGAGTGCAATGCCACGGGACGCGAGGACCGCCGAAATACCGTCGGTCAGGCCCCGGAACGAATGCTCGAGTTGAGGCAGTCGCTCTGCAGCGGTCTCTGTTTGGAAGACGAGCACCGGAATGAGAAGGATGATGCCACTGACGATCGCAACTAGAAGAGTCGCATAGACGATCAGAATCGCGGCAGCACGTGGAATCCAACGGGTCAATCCCGCCACGAGTGGCTCGAGAAGAAACGAGATGACCCAGGCGAAGACAAAGAGTAGGATGAGATCGCCGAACTGGACCACGATGCTCCAGACCATCTGCGTGAGTGATAGGGCAGCGATTGCCAGGATCATGAAGAGGAGCGCGCGAACCAGTGGCTCGCGCAAGATGGTTGGAGCGGCGTCGTAGTGCATCAAGCTTGCCTCGCCGGGATTGTATGCGAGCCCCCAAAAGGCCGCACAATGGGCCATGCGGGCCAACATGTCAGCGCGGGAAGTGTTTGCCGTGCTTCTGAGCGACACCCATCTCTACGCGGTGACGGACGACGCTCTGGAGCCTGACCGGCTGCGGGCAGCCGTGGAGAGCGCGCTTGGTGTTGGGGTGCGCCTGTTTCAGTTCCGCGACAAAGTCCACGCCGACCGGGAGCGGCTGCAGATAGGTCGGTGGCTTGTCGAGCTAGTGCACCAGGGGGGCGGGCTGCTCATTGTGAACGACCGGGTGGATTTGGCCGTGGCGGTGGATGCCGATGGCGTGCACCTCGGGCAAGATGACCTACCGGTTGATCTGGGTCGCGAGATCGCTGGGGACCAACGGGTCGTCGGTGTTTCCGCGTCATTTCTGGAAGAAGTGCCAGAGGCGGCCAGAGTGGGGGCAGACTACATCGGTTTTGGGGCCGTCTTTCCCACGGGGACAAAGGTGGACGCAGAGTTCGCGGGACTTGATCTCCTGGCGCAGGCGTGTCGGGTCTCGCCGCTGCCAGTCGTGGGGATCGGAGGAATCACGGCAGATCGAGCCGCCATGGTCATGGAGCAGGGGGCGGCGGGGGTGGCGGTCGTTAGCGCGCTCTTTCGGGCCGCTGACGTCGCGGCGGCAGGGAGGGAACTGCTGGCCGCGGTGGCGGGCGCTCAGGATCCGAGCTGCTGAGCCTGGGCGGGAAGGGCTGGCCCGCACGCGGTCTCCAAAGGAGGACCGTGCGCCAGTCGACGGCGTCCGCAGGCGGACGGTCTCCATCGGCGGATTGGCCATCACGGGATACCGGTCGTGAGATCCTTCGCTTCGTAACGATGGCCGGTTCCTACGAAAGCGAGGTGGCGCGGGTGAATTCGATGAGGCGGTTTCGCGTCGGAGCGAGGGCGTCCCCGCACCGATTAGCGGTAAGGAGCCGCGTGCCCGTCCAGGCGGAAAGCCGGCGGATGGCCGCATCAGGATCGACCAGCGCGAGGGCGCGCACCGGATCGAGGTCGCCGTAGAATCGATCCCGCTCGGGTTCGAGTTTGTCTGCCAGAAAGAGGACCTTGTCCAGGATTTGCATGTTTGGCGCTCCGGAAACGTAGTTCCGCACCGCGCGCAGCAGGTCAGGGTCCATAATTCGCCACTCGTGACGGAGGATCTCCGCACCGATCTTTCCATGGAGAAGGCGAGGTACGCGGGCTTCGGTGGCGTCGATGGGTACTTCATAGTACTCGGCGAGCCTGAGCAGCTCTCGGTCGCTGTAGCCGTCGGCAACCTTGTGGAGCAAGGCGGCAAGCTCAGCGAGGTCAGGGTTCACACCGTGCTTTTCGGCCAAGGTGCGGGCCAACTCCGCGGTTCGGTACACGTGGGCGAGCGTTTCCGGTCGGAGGCTGCGAGCGAGGCGTCCCTCGATGTCAATCGTCCGTACGGGCGCCGCCGTCCAGCGGTCGATGCGTTCTGGTTGGTACATAGTTGAAGGCCTCCATCGTTATTATCGCAGAGCGTTCGGCTACCTAACAGTTTGTTAGAAGAATAGTACGCTAACCTTGAGGTCTTGTCAACACGGAGAGCGAAACGAAGCACCGGCCGACGTCAGTTGAGTGGGCGGAAGCAGGTTGGCCCAAGTGACGATTCCGGAACTCGGGGGTGGGCGGCGCATGGCGCGTGACGGGTTCCGCAGCGCCATGCTGCTGCTGATGCTAGCCGCGGGGGTGGTCGCAACGGGTGTTATCGGAGAGACGGTCGGACGGGATAGAGGGCCAGAGCCGGCTGTGCGGCGCTATTTCGTCGCCCTGGAAGCTTCAGACGGTCCTGGTGCTTTGGCCGAAATCGCTCCCGAGAACCGATCCCGAGGGGAGGCGTTCGTGCTCAATGGGCTGGGGAACCGGTACCGCGTGACTGGGGTCGCTGTCGAGCAAGCGTCGCTGCTGGAACGCTGGGCGGGTGGGCCTTCCGGCCCACGGAACGTCACCATCTTCCTGGACATCACACAGGCGGAGGGATCGCATTGGCAGGCGGCGCCGCGAGTGCCACTAAAGGAAGGCGACCGCCGATGGTACTTGGGACGGCCCCCTCTGATGCCGGAGGAATAACAGGGCGCTGAAAGACGCTCGTTCCACGCGGCAAGCCGTTTGTGGTGAGGCTCCCAAACCGCTTCGGTGCTTCGACACAATCGCGACGAACGTCTTTTTCGGCGCCCTCACTCGCCGCGATGACGGAAGACGAGCCTGATGCCCGTCCCCTGGAAGCCAAACTCCCTACGGATCTGGTTCTCCAGGTGGCGCCGGTAAGCGAAATGGACGAGTTCGGGCTCGTTGACGAAAAAGACAAAGGTCGGCGGCCTGGTGGACGCCTGAGTGGCATAAAGAATCTTGAGCGCTTTACCTTTTCGTGTGAAGGGGTGCGTGGTGGCGACTTTGTGAATGAACTCGTTCACCTGCGCCGTGGGAATTCTCCTGTCGCGCTGGTCGGCGACCTCAAGAATCGCGTCTAGGACGCGGTTGACGTGGAGTCCGGTTTTCGCCGACGTGAACACCGCTGGCGCATAGTCGAGGAAGTGCAGACCCTTGCGGATCGTGGCAAGATAGAGGCCACCGGCCTCGGCAGATGGCTCCACGAGATCCCACTTGTTGAGCGCGATAACGCAGCCCTTGGCGGCCTCATGGATGTATCCGGCGACGTGAGCGTCTTGGGCGGTCACCGCGTCTTGGGCGTCGAGCATGACGACCGCAATGTCCGCCCGGTCAATGGCCCGCATGGCCCTGAGCACACTGAATGACTCGACCCCCGGCTCGATATGACCGCGTTTGCGGATGCCGGCCGTGTCGATGAAACGAAGCGGACGTCCCGCGTATTCCAGGTCGGTGTCAATCGCATCTCGGGTCGTGCCGGGCAGGTCGTCGACCACCGCGCGGGTTTCTCCGGCGATCGCGTTTAGCAGCGAACTCTTGCCAACGTTGGGTCTGCCGACGATGGCGACGGAGACGCGGTCCTCATCACCCTCCACCGGGGCAAACGATTCAGGAGGCAGTCGCTGGAGGACCGCGTCAAGGAGATCGCCGGTTCCCGTTCCACGAATCGCCGAGACAACGATCGGGGCGTCGAGACCAAGCTCGTAGAACTCGGACGCATGGATTCGGTCCCGGGGACTGTCGCCCTTGTTCGCCACGAGCAGGACAGGCTTGTTGGTTCTGCGAAGGCGCTTGGCGACGTCAAGGTCGGTCCCGACGGGTCCCTCGCGGAGGTCGGTAAGAAAAAGGATAAGGTCCGCTTGCTCTATCGCGAGGTCGACCTGTGCGATGACCGCGTCGTTGAGCGAGTCTGCCCTCTGGAGACCTATACCCCCCGTATCGACCAGCGTGAACGAGGTGTTGCCCCAGTCGACCGCACCGTACACCCGATCGCGCGTTGTTCCAGGGGTGCCGTGGACGACCGCCAGAGGGGCGCCAACCAGTCGATTGAAGAGGGTTGACTTGCCGACATTCGGCCGGCCAACAATCGCGACGATAGCGCGGCTCACGGGACCGCTGTGGGCGGCGCGGGTGGCTGGGGTGTCTCTGGCGCAATGAGTCGTACGGCCACACTGGAAGGAATGACTGACTGCAGGACGAGGTCCGGAGGGGCATTTACCCTGACGGGAAGCTCGTAGAGGCCGGGCCCCAGCCCGGCCAAATCGACGGTCGCCCCCGCCTGAGTGGGATCAGCCCCACGCAGACTGGTGGAAGGCCCTCGCATGATCGCCTGCACAAAGGGCAACGCTCCGGCTACCTGGAGGCCAGACAAGACGTTCTCGGCGACGACCGGCAGAGAAAACGGTTGGAGAACCACGAGCGGCGTGACCCTGACCGTAACACGCACGTTATCGGCGCCTAGCAAAGACACGCCTTCAGGAATCCGGAAGGCCACTTGGCGAGTCAAGGTCGTGGCTGCATCAGTCACGTCCACGGGAGCGGTTTCCACCAGGTCCGCAGTGCGCAGCGCCTGTGGGGGCGCGACCAGAGTGATTACGGGGGGATCCACCACCACGCCTTCGATGAGGTATCCGCTGTCGATGTTCCCGGTGATGGTCGGGCGCACTGGTACGGTCTTGTAGCTGATCTGCTGAGTGATGGGGATCCGGACCCGGACGGTCTCGGGCGTCTCTCGCACCGCTCGACCGTCCGGGTCCACGGTATGACCCTGTGCGTCAAGCAGGATCGGGGCATAGGACGCGTCCATGTTCACGGTTGCGCCATCGAACTTGATGTCAACAGAGGCGCTGGCGATTCGCTGGATAAGTGAGTTGGGGCCTGAGATCGAGATCTCCGGAGGGTCGATCTCTACCTGCCCGGCCTCATAGCCAAAAGGCACAGCGCCTGTGCGGTTTGGCCGAACGGGCACTCGTTTTTCACTGATCTCTTCCAAACGGACCGGAAGCTCAGCGGGCACGACTTCAAGGAGCCGAACGCGCGGATCGGGAAGCTCGACTCCGACGGGGTACTCGTTGATCCCACTCCTGCCGCGATGCAGGTCGACGTAGGCGCGGAGGCTCGACGAGCGGATGCCAAGGAGAGCGTCTCGCGGCGCGCTAACCCGCACATGCACGCTCGGCACAGCTTGCGTGGCCTGTGCCAGGAGGCCGGGCGGGATGTCGACGAAGTCGACGGGGACTTCGAAGCCTCCGATCTCCGAGGGGTTCGTCTCGTTTTGGACGTAGGTATAGAGAAGCAGGGCGATCGCCAGAGCGACCACGGCACGGCCCACGTCCAAGTGGGGCAAAAGCCGGGTCACGGCTGACGGTTGGATACCCGGCTTCGGACGAACGAGGTTCCAGTCTCCAACGGGCCGGGCTTATAGAGCATATTGAGGATCCGCCGAAGGCGATCATCATCCAGGTCGCCGACGACTCGTCCGTTGTTGGCGAGCGAGATGCGTCCGGTTTCCTCGGACACGATGACGCTGAGCGCGTCGGTCTTCTCCGTGATTCCGATGCCGGCGCGATGGCGCATCCCGAGCTCCCGCGGCGCGCCACCCCGCACGGCGGCGGGCCTGAGCTGGTCGTCGACCGTCTCGGGCAGTGGGAGGACACAACCGGCAGCTACGATTCGGTCGCCGCGGACGACGACGGCGCCGTCGTGGAGTGGTGACCTGGGCGCAAAAAGCGACACGAGCAGTTCGACAGACAGGTCAGCATCAATCCTCGTTCCCGAGGCGGTGTATTCCCCAAGTAGGGTCTCCCTTTCCAGCACGATAAGGGCACCCCAGCCGCGATGGGAAAGGTCGGCCGCCGCCGCGGAAACCACGGCTACGCCGCGCTGGTTCACCGCGGTTCCAGCGCCCCAAAGTATGAGACGCTGGGCTCTTCCCACATGTTCGAACGCGCGCCTCAACTCGGGTTGGAAGACGATCGGGATAGCGATCAGGAGCGCGGGGAGAACGTTACGCAACAACCAGCCGAGAACGGTCAGGCCAAACCAACTGCTCGCAAGCGAACCCACCAAAAAGACGACGACGATGCCGCGGAGGAGAGCGATCCCCGTCGTGCCTTGGATGAGGGTGAGCAAGCCGTAGGCAATGGCTGCCACGACCAGGATGTCGACGAGATTCCTCAGATCGAACCGGGTGAGGGCCGTACGCGCGATTTCAAAGAGCTCTGACATCAATCACCGCGCGGCTGTTTCTAGCGCTCGAGGTGACCCGAGCCAGAGCGGTGCTCGAGCAAGTGAGCGAGCAGTGCCTTTTGTGCGTGGAGGCGATTCTCGGCCTGATCGAAGACCACCGAGGCGGGGCTCTCCATGACTTCGTCGGTGATCTCCTCGCCGCGATGCGCTGGAAGGCAGTGCATGACGATGGTGTCGGGATGTGCGCGCCTGACTAAGTCTTCGTTAAGTCGATAGGGCGGGAATACCGCGGCTCGCTGATCGCGCTCAGCCTCCTGTCCCATGCTAAACCATACATCGGTGTAGAGGACATCGGCGTTGGTTGCCGCCAGAACCGCGTCGTGGCCAACGCTCACCGATTCGGGATCGAGCCGGATAGCTGCCGCCACGGCCCTTGGATCCGGCTCGTATCCGGGGGGGCACGCGATCCGGAGCGAGAAACCAGCTCGTGGGGCGGCCTCTACGAGCGAGCGCGCGACGTTGTTGCCGTCGCCAACAAACGTCACGGTGAGCCCCCGGACCCTCCCGAAGTGCTCTTCTATGGTCAACAAATCCCCAAGGATCTGGCACGGGTGACTCTGGTCCGAGAGCCCGTTGATTACGGGCACGCTCGCGTGGCGGGCGAGCGCTTCGATGTCTTGGTGAAAAAAGGTGCGCGCAACGATACAGTTGACATAGCGGCTCAAGACTCGAGCGACATCTGCCACGTCCTCACGCTCCCCCAGCCCCACTTCCTGAGGAGAGAGGTACAGGCACTGGGCGCCCAGTTGGGACGCGGCAACTTCAAACGACACCCGGGTACGGAGTGACGGCTTCTGAAACAGGAGGGCAACGGACTGCCCCGCAAGGAGTGTGTTCCGGGAGAGGGGCGCGGCTTTCAAGGCGCGCCCCTCGGCGATGAGGGCGCTCAGTTCCTCCGGGTCGAGCTGTTCGATGGAAAGGAAGTCCTTACTGCGCACGCGTGGAAGTATAGCCGCACGATGGATGGCGGCCTTTAGCCAGGCAGGGCCGTCGAGGTCGTGGCCGGAGATGCAGCTGCCGTGGGCGCGACTGACAGGATGGTGGGCAGCGGAGTGGCAGGCATCGTCGCCGACGGATCGGCGGGCTGCGAAATGGGGAGGGTTGTCTCCGACGGAGCTGCGGTCGCAGCTGTGAGAGCTAGCGGTACGCTCGGGGTGTGAGTGGGGCTTGCGGTTGGTGGGCCGGATTCTGAGGTGGGTCCTCGCTGAGCCGTCGAAGAAGGAGAGGGTGGCGTCGATGTCGGGGAGGTGGAGACGGTCGAGGGCGACGTGGGGGTGACTTCCTGGGTGGGTGTGTCAGTCGGGGTAGCCTCAAGAGTTGGGGTCACCCGGGTCGGGATTGGCGTGGTCACCGGCGGTAACGGTGGTTGAGGCCCCAGGGTTGGCAGCGGCTTACCCGTCGGCGCAATAGTCGGCACCACAGGAGCAGCCGCTTCTTCAGATTCCTCCTCCACATCGAGCGGCCCAAGCGTCGGCCCAGGGGTGAAGTTGCTCTGGAGGACGGGCGACATCAGAGCGGTCGCGCCGAGCAGGTACATGCACGTGGACAGAACGAAGAACAGGATTGCAAGGTGGAGGGTGCCAGCGCGAAGGTCGCTGAGGCCGCCGTACCAGCTCAGGCCTTGACGGAGGATGGGTGGCCAGGCCGTCGATGGCGCAGCCAGCCCCTGGCGCCTGCGCCATCTGGTGAAACGCTCTCTCGCGCGCGTTATTGCCTGTTGGAAGCGCTTGATCGGCCTGAAACCAATCCTTAGATTCGCACCGATTTCACGTCGTTCAGGTTCGTCACGTCGGAAATTCGGCGGACTACGGCAGGTGGGACGGGATCATCGAGAGAGAGCAGCATCAGGGCGCGGCCCCGAGGGCGCTCACGCCCGACTTGCATCGACGAGATATTGATGTCCGCCTCGCCGAGGATCGTGCCAACCTTGCCGATCATTCCCGGCTGGTCGGTGTGTCGAATGAGGAGTAGATGACTGTCTGTTGGCACTACGGTGACCCAGTAGTCGTCGATGCAGACGATGTGCGGCTCACCATTGATGACAGTTCCGCCAACGGAGGACGTACCCCGGTCAGTCTCGACATGGATCAGAACGAGGTTTGCGTACGGTTGAGCGGTACTGGTCGTCCGCTCGGTGATCCGGAGTCCTCGGTTGCGAGCTACGATGGAGGCATTCACGAGGTTTACGTTCTCTCCGGATACCCGCTCCAGGAGACCGCGGATCGCAGAGGCCCGGAGCACGGTGGTGTCATAGTCAGCGATATCACCGCTGTAAGTGAGCTGAACGCTCCGCATCCGGCCCTCGGCGAGTTGGGTGCACAAATTTCCGAGTATCTGGGTCAGGTGTGCGTAGGGGCCGAGGACGCGAGCCGTCTCGCCCGAGACGATCGGTGCGTTGACGGCGAAAGGCGCTGGGCGGCCCTCCAGGACCGCGATGATCTGTTCGGCCGTTTCCACGCCCACGCTGGCCTGGGCTTCGCGGGTGCTGGCGGCAAGATGGGGCGTCGAGACAACTTTCGGATGCCGAACCAGCGGATTGTCGGCCGCCGGCTCGACTTTGAAAACATCGAGCGCAGCGCCGGCAATGACACCGCGATCCAATGCGTCGATGAGGGCTGCCTCGTCGACCAGCGCTCCGCGCGCACAATTGATGAGCCATGCAGTCGGCTTCATCTTGGCAAATTCCACCGAGCCAATGAGATTCTCGGTATCTGCCGTGGCGGGAACGTGGAGCGTAAGGAAGTCCGCCCGCGCAAGTAACGACTCGAGGTCGACGAGCTCGACCCCGAGTCGTTGAAAGGCGTCTTCGGGCAAATAGGGGTCGAATCCAATCACGTCCATCTCGAAGGCGAGAGCCCGCTTGGCGACGGCGCTGCCGATGCGGCCCATTCCATAGACGCCCAGCGTCTTGCCGCGTATCTCGGAACCGACGAACTTGGAACGGTCCCACCGCCCTTCACGAAGCGATTGGGCGGCTTGAGGAATATTCCTGGCGGCGGCCATGATCAGAGCGAACGTGTGTTCGGCGGTCGTAATGGTTATGGCGGCCGGAGCATTGACCACGACGATGCCGCGCTCCGTGGCAGCGTCTACGTCAATATTGTCGACACCCACACCCGCCCGGCCTATCACCTGAAGGTTCTTGCCAGCCGCGATGACGTCAGCTGTTACTCGCGTCTCGCTGCGGACCACCAGCGCCTGGTACTTCGGCACGAGCTGGAGCAGTTCGTTGGGGCTGAGCCCGAGGCGCACTTCTACCTCTGCATGACTCCTGAGAACATCGATGCCGTCTTCGGCTATGGGGTCAACAACGAGAATGGCCATCGGCCGCACTCTCTATGCTTGGGTCCGGCTGAGGACCTTCTCTAGCGCATCCATCGTCCGGTCGATGTCTGATTCATTGACCCATCCCAGGTGGCCGATGCGCAACGAGGTGTTGGTCCACTGAGCCTGTCCGAGAGCTACGACGGTGTCAAACTCATCTTCCAGCTCCGTGGCGATCGAGCGCGAGTCTATTCCTTCTGGAGTGTAGAAGGCAGTGACGGTGTTGGAAGCGTAGCGCTGGTCCGCGAAGAGACTCATGCCGGCCGCGACGGCGCGGTCACGGCAGCGCTGTGCGACCCGCTCGTGACGGGCAAAGATCTCTTCACGGCCTTCTTGCTCCATCATGTCCAGCGCCACTCGTAAGGCATAGAAAATGCTGACGGCCGGCGTCCAGGGCGTTTCGCCACGATCCAGATACTTCTTGTGCTCGGCAAAGTCCCAGTAGACGCGCGGTAGCCTGGCTGCGGCGTGGCGTTCCCACGCGAAGGGGCTTATTGAAGCGAATGCCAGGCCGGGCGGTACCATCCAACCCTTTTGGGAACCGCTTAGAACCACGTCGCAGCCCCATTCATCGGTCTTGAGATCTATGGAGGCTACCGAGCTTATTCCATCGACAACGAGCAGCTTGTTCCGCTCCTTCACGACACGCGCGAGGTCGGCCAGGGGGTTCGTGACACCGGTGGACGTTTCGTTGTGGGTAATCAGCACCGTTGTGATGTCAGGGTTGCGATCCAGTGCATCGGCGACAGCCTGCGGTTCGGCAGCGTGGCCGCCCGGAAAGTCGAGCTTGGTGACGTCCAACCCGAAGGCACGGGCAATGGTGGCGAAGCGGTCGCCAAAGTTGCCGATGGAGACCGCCAAGACTTTTTCTCCGGAAGAGCACGTGTTCACTATGGCGGCTTCCATCGCGCCGGTACCCGAGCCAGTCAGGATCACGAGGTCGTTCTCGGTCTGGAAAAAGTGCTTCAGTTGCTCGGCGATGGCGCGAACCATCTGGCCGAACTCCCGGCCCCGATGGTTGATCATCTGCCCTTGCAGCGCCTCGCGCACCTGCGGGGGTAGAGGGGTCGGGCCCGGAATGCGCAAATTCATTAGGCCTCCAGCATGGGAAGAGGCCCAACTATACGGGAAGGAAGGCCCGTCCGCCCAGCGTTTTGGGGCAGGGACCCTCGCCCCTGCTGCTTAAGAATGCCTCCGCCAGGCGTTTCGGGCGGGCATTTCAGGCAGGGGTCAGAGAGGCCGGTCCGCTTAGAGGGCCTCGGCGGCGGTCCAAACGAACTTGAGCACGCTGGTCGCTCCCTGGAACTCGTTGCCTGCGCTGGCAGGAAGCGTGAACCGCATCGACACATAGTCGAATTGGCCAGGGCCCAGGCCCTGCTGAGCGCCCCCGGTGCCGACCGCTTGCGGGCCACCCATGGGTTGATTGACAACGATCGCTGGGCCCGAGTAAACGAGCACGTCGCAGAGCGTGGTGCTGGGTGAGCACCGATAGATGGCGAGCTGCAAACCGGTGATTGGATCGGTGTCCAGGATGCTGGACTGGCCAGGCTCGGCCTCCACCGATAGGGTATAGGTAAATCCAACCGCCGCGTCGTTCCGGAGGGCCGCGATGACCTCGAACGTTTGGCCAGGCTGCGCGCTGCTAACGGTATAGAGGGTGGGGGCGATGGGCCCGGGCATCGTGACGAGCACACCCATGACTGGTTCTGAGCTGGCGACGATATTTGCGGAGGTCGTGGCGGTGGTGCTGGCGAGAGCGTAGTTGCCGGCGGCGGTGCCACTCAGGCTGATGCCGCTGGCGGTGACGGTCTTGTCGCTGCCGACCTCGGCATCGGCGAAGGTCGCCGATGCCGAGGCGCAGGTCACACTATCCGACCCGATGATGCCTGAGAGGCTGCAGGTGACGATGGTAGCAGCGGTCGTGCCGTCGTAGACCTTGTTGGCGGCGGTAACCGAGGCGGTGACCGAAGCCGGCGTGATGTTGGCGGAGGCCGTCGCGGTGGTACTGGTCAGCGAATAGTTGGTGGCCGCGGCGCCACTCAAAGTGATGCCGGTGGCGGTGACGGTCTTCGCGTTGCCGACCAGCGCGTTGGCGAAGCTGGAGGAGGCCGCGGAGCAAGAGACGCTATCGGAGCCGGTGACGCCGCTGAGGGAGCACGTAGTGGAGGCGGT
>JACQOR010000080.1 GCA_016202435.1 Chloroflexota bacterium | reverse complement strand
GCCTTGTCGCGCGTCAGGACGTCGATCGAAGTCCAGGACCAGCCAAGCAACAAGATTGCGGCGGCGACCGCCCGGCTCGGGCGCGGCAGCCGCCACACAGCGAGCGCGTAGAGCACCGCGAGTGGCGCCACCAGCGGCGTGAGATAGCGAGCCACAAACTGGCCGCCGAGAGCAGAAGTCACCGCGAAGAAGACGAGGGTGGTGAGCACGACGAGCAAGACGACCAGGGTTACTGGTCTCTGCGAGCCTGCTTGAAGAACATCGTTTGTGGCGCCGGTGGCATCACGCTCGCTCTCCCCCTCACCCATCAAGGGAAAGGAGGGGATCATTGAGCGCGGCCGAAGACCTTTCCCGAAAAAGAGGCCGGTGCCGACCGGAAGAAGCACCAGCGCGGCGAGCCACGGGTTGAACTCGTCGACGAGACTGAACCCGCCGGTCAGCGCATAGCCACCTACCCGCAGGAACTCGATTAGATGTCCGCCCGGGCCTGCTGACGGATCGGAAAAGAGGATGCCCCCGGCGCGGAGTAGCTGGGGAGCGGCGAACAGGAGCCAGGGCAGGCAAAGCAGCATCGCACCGCCTCCGGTCGTCACCCAGCGGCCGGGTCCCGACGGGCGAAGGGCGCACGCGGCAAGCGCGTGGGCGGCCAGCACCGCGATGCCTGCGTACGAGGTAAGCACCGTACCGGCGGCGGCGGCCGCGTATGCTCCGAGCCGGAGCCAAGCGGGTCGTTCCAACGCCCGGAGGAGGAGCCATGTCGCCGCCAACGCCAGGGTAGCCGCGGCCACGTGGGGCCGGGCATCCCGGGACGTAAAGAGGGCCAATGGGCTCACGGCGACCAGCAGGCCGGCGAAGGTTGGGAAAGCACCGGCGCTGACCCGCCGAGCAACGAGCATGGTGATCGGAACGGCCGCGGTACCGAATGCGGCCGCCACGAGGCGATCCGTCGCGAGGCCGGGACCCAGTGTGTCGACCTGGAGCCACTGGAGGAAGAAGTAGAGCGGCGGATGGGTGTCGCGACTCACGACCTCGACCATGTGGTCGAAGCCTCCCAGGACAGCGCCAACGCTCCACCCCTCATCTATCGAGGGCGCCTGCGCTCCCAGAAACGCGAAGCGCAGCGCTGCCCCGAGCAACGTAATGGGGACGAGCAGCCCGAGAAAAGTGGCGTCTGTCGAGTTCCGGAGCCCCGTCACATCTGGTCGGGAGCACCCACGCCGATCAGGTCAAGGGTCGTGGCGAGCGCAACCTGGCAGGCGGCCACGAGCTTGAGCCGCGCCTTCGTAAGGTCGGGATCGTCGCCGATCACCCGGCAGCGGTCGTAGAACGTGTGGAACTCGGTGGCTAGCTCCTGCGCATAGTGGGGCAGCGGGTGCGGCTCCAGCGCCAAGGCCGCGTCGGCAACGATCTCCGGGAGCTCGAGCATCTTCCGAATGAGGGTCAGCTCAGACGGATCGGAGAGGAGCGTCGGATCCCCATCCCGGAAATCGGTGCCTTCGGCGTGCCGCAAGATGCCCGCCATTCGCGCGTGGGCATACTGGACGTAGTACACGGGGTTGACGTCCGACTGGGCCTTGGCCAGGTCCAGGTCAAACTCCATCATGGCATCTGGCGAGCGGCCGACGAGGAAGAACCGCGCAGCGTCCGGACCCACCTCGCCCAGCACTTCACGCAAGGTGACGAACTCCCCGCTGCGTTTCCCCATCGCCACCGGGCGGCCTTGCCGGACCAGGTTGACGAGCTGATAGATCAGCATCACCAAGCGGTGGGATTCGACCCCGAGAGCCCCGACGACCGCCTTCATTCTTGGAACGTGGCCCTGGTGGTCAGCCCCCAACACGTCGATCACCGTGTCGAAGCCGCGTTCGATGAACTTGTCGTAGTGGTAGGCGACATCCGATGCGAAGTAGGTGGGAAGCCCGTTGCTGCGAACCAGCACGTTGTCTCGCTCGTCGCCCAGACTTGCCGATGCAAACCACACGGCGCCCTCACGCTCCACGACGTGTCCGCCCTCGCTGAGCATCTGTAGGGCCTGGTCTACCTTGCGGTTGTCGTAGAGCGACTGCTCCCGGAACCACCGGTCGTAGTGCACGTCCATGAGGGCGAGATCTTCGCGGATCTGATCCAGCAGCATCTCCACCCCGAGCCGGCCTAGCGCCACCTTCGCGTCGCTCGGGTCCATCTCCAGAAAGCGGCGCCCGTTGGTCTCAGCAATGGCCGCCGCGATGTCGGACACGTACTCCCCGGGGTAGCCGCCGGCCGGCAACTCTTCAGCCGCCCCCAAATGCTGGGCGTAGCGCGCGTAGACGCTGGCGTTGAACATCTCCATCTGAGACCCAGCGTCGTTGACATAGTACTCACGCTGCACCTGATAGCCGGCCTTGTCGAGCACCCGCGCCAGACTATCTCCGAGGGCAGCGCCGCGGCCGTTGCCGACGTGCAAAGGGCCCGTCGGGTTCGCGCTCACGAACTCCACCTGGACGGGCCGCCCACCCCCAACGTCGACTCGGGCGAAGTCGCTTCCCGCGGCGAGGATGGCCTCCACTTGCTGAGCGAGCCAGTGGGGCGCGATGTAGAAGTTCAGGAAGCCGGGTGGCGCAACATCTACAGCCGCCACCCACGGTGGCGGCTCCAGTTTCGCCGTGATGGCGCCCGCGATGGCCATGGGAGACATGCGCGCGGCGCGCGCCAGCTTCAGCGCCACGGGAGACGCGTAATCGCCGTGCGATCCGCTCGATGGGCGCTCCACCATCACATCCGGACTGGCGATCTCGGGGAGGTCGCCGGAGGCCTGGGCCTGCGCCACCGCCTCTTCGAGAATCCGTCGAAGGTCGTCGCGAATCACCGGGCGATGATAACGCCCTCGCCCGTCGCCACGGGAGAGGGACCCGACGCTCGCGCTCGCACCAGCCTCGCCCCAAGCCAGACCAGAAGCCCCAGCAGCGTCACCACCGTCACTACGGCACCCAGCCGAATCGATGCCGGCTGATAGCTGAGTCTTACCTGGTGGTCGCCCGCGGGCAGCCAGAGTGCCCTCAAGAGGTAATCGGCCACGAGGATCGGGGTCCCCGTCCCATCCACTTCGGCTCGCCACCCCGGATAGGCGATCTCGCTCAGGAGCAGATAGCCACCCTGGGGAGCCTGGACCTGGGCGTCGACGTCGTTCCAGCCGCGCCGATACGACAGGACGCGCCCCGGACCACCACGTTGCAGCTGCGCTGGATCCGTATCTTCCAGCACGACTTGCGCCCGCGGGTCAAATGTTGGTTCGGCGACGGCCGCAAGGGCGTCCGATCCGGAAGACACGACACGCGCCTCGGGCACGACGATGGCCGGACCGAGAGCGCCCTGGCGGCGGTACAGCCGATTGTTGAACTGCTCGAATTGCTCCTGAAGAAGCAGCTGCCCGTCCGTCTTGGTCTCCCTGGTGACGACGTAGCCGACGTTCATGAGATCGAACAGACGTGCCGGCGGCAGAAGGTCCGTCGCCGCGTGGAATCGGTCCAGGTGCATGGCAAGAATCCGGTTGATCGTCGGGATGCCGTAGATGAGACCGTGATAGCCATCGAGCACGCCCTCATCGACGGCGCGCTGAAGCCCGATCTCCGAGAGAGTGCGGCTTACCATCTGAGACGCTCGAAACATGTCATTGGGGAAGCGGTCTTGCAGGGGCTGGTCCCAGCTGACCGAAAAGAGATCCAGGATCACCAGCGCCACTGCGAGGGCCGGAATCAACGGTCGCGCGGTGGACAGCCGGGCGTGCATCCACAGCAGGCCCAGGGAGAAGGCGAGCATCAAGACGAAGAAGAAGAACCAGTTCACGATGGCTCGCCACCGGAGAAATCCCTCCTGCGCGACCTCCGCGTTCACGTGGGCCACGTACAGAGCTGCTCCGGCCGCCACCGAGACCAGCATGAGTACCCTCAGCACCCTCCGGACGCCGGCCAGCTTGCGCCAATCGCCACGACCGAGCTCACCGAGAAGGAGCGCGCCTCCGCAACCGGCCAGAATCGCCACGCCGAAGGCGAACATGAAGATCGCTCGCTCCTGGTCGCGAAACAGCGCAAACCCGGGCACCACCCGGTAGGCGCCCGAGTACGCGAAGCTGTTGCCCCCTAACGACAGGATCAACCCGACAGCGGCGAGGACGACCGCCAGCCCCGAGACGTGCCCGCGTCGCAGGGCGATCGCCGTGCCGGCGAGAACCAGCGGCAGCACGCCTACGTACACTGGCAATCCCCCCAGCACGCGAGGCGCGATGAGATCAAGCGGAAGCTCCCAGAAAGCGTAACCACCGGAGACAAACCCGTAGCTAACCTCGGCTCGATTCGAACGTTGCATGAACTCGAGGCTCGGTATCCACTGGATCGCCGACAGACCAACGGCGACTACGCCAACGAGCGCCAAGGCCGGAATCGCCCACAGGGCTCTCCGGTGATCCACCTCCACGGTCCTGTTCTGATACATCCAGACAGCGGCGACCACGGCAAGAACGATGCTTTCCTGAAACACCGTTTGAGGGTGTCCCGCCAGCATCGCCATCCCCAGCATCGCGCCCCCGAAGGCGGCCCACCCCCAGCTTCGCCGCTCGAGCGCGAGCCACAATCCGAGCACCTGTAGGGGCAGCCAAGCGATCGAGCGCAGAATGGGCAACTGCTGCACTGGATAAGTCGTGATGAAGCCCGAATAGGTGAACGTCAGAGCCATCAGGAGGGCGCCGAATCGCGACCCGATGAGCACCCGGCCGAGAAAGTAGGAGAAGGCTCCGAGGAGGCTGAAGTGCAGCGGGATCTGACGCTCGAGCGCGAGAAACGAATCGCCGTCGAAGCCATTCACGCCTGCCAGGGTCCACCACGTCGGCGGGTAAAGAAGGGCAGCCTGGGGGTCCGCCAATAGGGGTTGACCGCCGTTCGAGTACGGGTTCCACAGGGGCAGTGAGCCGTCACGAAGGGCCCTGGAAACGGTCACGATGACCGGAAAGTGTTCCTGGTTGAGGTCCCCGTCCACCAGTGTCTTCTGGTCGGTCGGATTGGAGGGGAAAAGCCGCCAGAAGTAAAGCTGCGGCAGCAGCACCAGCAGGAGGAGGAGCAAGCCATCGACCAGCCGGGCCCGAAAACCCGGGGTCATGCGCGCCTCGCCCGGTTCTCGGTCATCATCCGCGTCCGCACGCCCCAGGCTCCGCAGCCGACCAGCGCTGCCAACGTGAAGATGGTGGCGCCAACTCCCCACTTCACCGCGCCGGCATCTATGGCCAGCCGGACACGATGGGTACCCGGTGGAAGCCACACGGCCTGCAGCAGGTAGTTCGCGCGCATGATAGGAACCGGCTGCCCGTCCAGTTGGGCACGCCAGCTCGGATAACCCACCTCGCTGACCACGAGATGCCCCCCCTGAGGAGCCTCGGCGGTCACCTCGACGTCGTTCCAGCCACGTCGATAGGACAGAATGCGGCCAGACCCCGCCTCGCGCGGCAATCCCCGGTCGCTGCCCTCGATCACCACAGCCGACCATGGATCAAAATCGGTGCGAGCGGTCGCGGCCAGCGCCGCCTCGGCCCCCCCAACGACGCGCGCCGCGGGGACGACCCACGCCGGGCCAGGCCCAGCGGCGCGTCCGTACAAGTAGCGGGGCCCTTGCGGGCCGGTCTGGCTGGCAAGCGGCACGAGGGGCCCGCTGGGGGGCTGCCAGGTGGCAACGTACCGGACGTTGAGTAAGTCGAACAGGCGCTCCCGAGGAAACCGGCCTGTCGCGAGAGAAAGCCGTTCGAGGTGCAGAGGGAACGTGCGAGTAATGCTGGGCAGGGCATAGGCCTGGCCGTGGTTTCCAGGGAGCACCCACTCGTCGTAGACGCGGCCCCAATCCAGGTCTCGGAGCGCTCGCTCCACGATGGCCGAGGGCGGGTACACGTCATCTGGCCGTCGGTCTCCCAGGTGAGAGTGCCAGCCCATGGCCACAAGGTCGATCGAGATCAGCGCAACCACGAGAGGCGGGATCAGCGGCCGGGCCGCGGCGACACGCAGTCTGAGCGTCAGCACGCCGGCCGCCGAGGCCAGGAGCGCTACGAGGATACCGACCCAGCGAATGAGCTCGGTCCACCGCGCCACGGCATCGGAGCTAACTTGGGGGCTGCCAGCGCGCCAATAGAGACCAGCCCACAGGCCCAGAGCGCCCAGCAAAGCCAGAAAAGTAAGGTTGCGGATCGAGCCGAGCGTGCCTAGCTGTCCTCGATTCATCTTCTCAGCCAGGCCCGCGGCTCCACTCCCTGCCAGGATCGCCACCCCGAGGCTGAAGAGCATGATGGAGCGCTCTTGACCTCGAAAGAAATCAAAAAACGGCACGAGATTGTAAAGAGCCGCGTAGGCAAAAGTGTTCGCGCCAGTAGAGAGAATGAGGCCGGTGATGGCCACGGCCGCCGCGACCCCAGCGATCCGTGAGGGTCGAAGGCCGAGCGCCACCATGACCAGCACCAGAGGGAGAATGCCCACGTAGACGGGAGTGCCACCGAGCACCCGTGGAGCCACGAGATCCAACGGAAGCTCCCAGAGCGCGAACCCGCCGGCAAGGAAGCTGAAGTCCACTCCGGATCGGTTCGAGACCCCCAGGAATTCGTAGGTCGGGAGCAGCTGCGCTGCTCCTACACCAGCCCCGATCCCTCCGGTAGCTACCAGACTGCTGACAGCGCGCGCGGAGGCTGACCGCAGCTGCCCTCTGACCCACGCCTGGTACGTCCAGACCAGCGTCACCACCGTCAGTCCAACGCCTTCCAGAAAGGCGGTCTGCGGATGCCCGGCCAGAACGGCGAGTCCCAGCGTTGCTCCGGCCAGCAACACCCAGGGGACGAGCGAGCGCTCCAGCGCAAGCCAGAAGAACGTGAGAATGAGTGGAAACCAGGCCGCGGCCCGCAGGATCGGAAGCTGCTGGATGGGATACGAGGTAAGGAACCCCGAATACGTGAACACGATAGCGACCACGCTTGCAGCGAGGCGGGAGCCAAGCAGGACGCGACCCAGCAGATACGACGAGGCCGCGGCGAGGGCGAGGTGGAACGGAATGAGTCGCTCCAGGGCCACGACCGAATCTCCATTCAGTCCTGAGATTCCGCTGAGGGCCCACCACGTCGGCGGATAGAAGAGAGCGGCCTGGGGATCCGCCAGCAGGGGCTGCCCTCCGTTCGAGTACGGATTCCAGAGCGGGAGCTCCCCGTCCTGGAGGGCGCGGGCCACCGTCAACAGAACCGGAAAATACTCCTCAGTGAAGTCGCCGTCGACGATGGTCATCTGCCGACTCGGGTCGGCCGTGAACAACTGCCACAGGGTCAGCATCGGCGAAAAAGCCAGGATGAGGACGAGGACGATATCCGGGCTGAGAGCGCCAATCTTCTTGCGGAGGTCCGAGCGTCTGGCCGAAACCCCGGGGAAGACGAACTCTACGCGCGCAGCGCTCCTTGCAGGGCGCGGTACGCTTGGCGGGGCGTTCCATCCGGATTGGTAATGCTCCAGTAGAGCTGCTCCTGATTCCTCGTCCACGCAGGGTCGGGAAGGTAGATCACGGTCATGAAGGACGCCCAGTCCCAGTTCGTCCAGGCGTACTTGAACGCTCGAACCAGGTAGTCCGCTTTCTGCTCCTCGGTGACGCTATGCCATAGGTAGGGCGAGTTGGGCCGGGTATCGCTCGTCCAGCCCATCTCGAGTACGGCGACCCTTCTCTCCGTGTCGCCCTGCTCAACCATGACCTGACGCAGGTCCTCAGCGTGACGGAAGGCGTAGACGCGCTTCAGCTCGGGACTGCTGGGGTCATTGTTGGTCAGAACTGGGTCGAGCGCCACTGCCGCGGGATCAGCCTCAGGCTCAGCTTTGAATCCGGCCGCATGCACGCCGAGCAGATCGAAGGCGCCCTTGGCTCCCGCGCTGTACATCTCACGAAGGAACAAAACGTCGGGTCGAGCTTGCGGGCTCATATCGGTGGTGGGCGAGAGTCCGGCGGTAATCACGAGCGCTTGCGGGTCGGCACGCTTGATCGCGTCGTAGCTGGCTCTTAGCAACTGGGTATACTCCGCTGCGCTGGGCGCCTTTCCACCCCACTCGGCGGCCAGGTTCGGCTCGTTCCAGATCTCGTACGCCTCGATCCGCCCCTTGTAGCGAGTTGCCACAGCGGTCACAAAGTCGGTCCAGTCGCTCAACTTGTCCGGCGGCCCGCTCGCCGGAAATATCCCGTCGGCCCGGGCCCACGCCGGCTGGTTGTCCAGTCGCACCACTACCTTGAGGCCGGCGTCCTCGACCGCCTTCAGGATTCGGTCTGGCTCGGTCCAGTCGAACCGGCCCTTGGCCCCGCTCTCTATATAACGCCACTCGAAGCGCTGCTTGACCCACGTGAAGCCGCCGTCCCTGGCAAGCTTCAGGTCGCGCTGGCTCGTGTCGAAGCTGCCCCAGAGGAAGACGTGAACGCTAGCTTCGGGCGTTCGCGCCGGCGCTGGCGCACCTCTGCGCTCGCCACAGCCCGACACGAGCAGGCTGGCGCCGAGAACAATCGCGCCTATGGCCATGAACCGCGAGGCCGCCTCCCGGGCCGGCCGCGTTTCCTGGGGGCGGGCATTTCTCCCCCGAGGCTGAGAGCCGCGAGATGGCGTCAAGTGCCGGCCACCGCCCTCGCCGGGGGGCGCTGTCCGTTCACGAAAGCGTGCCGCTGCGCCTCGCCGCCACCAGGGCGTCGAATGCTGGCCGGTTGGTTCCCGTCGGGTTGGTCACGCTCCACCAGTATTCTTCGCGGGATTCGTTCCAGTCCGGGGCCGCGATGTTCCAGAGGATCATCGGCCCAATCCAGGGACGCCAGTGGTCGATCGCCCACCGATAGGCGGCGACGATGTTCGCGGCTTTTTGCGCCTCGCTCACCCGGAACCAGGCGTATTGCTGATGAACCGGATCGCTCGTCCAGCCGAACTCCAGCAGCCAGACCATCTTCGCCCCGTCGTCGTTGTCAACCATTACCTGACGAAGCTGCTCGACGCGCCGGAAATAGAAGCTGCCGTGCGTGCAGAAGTTGGCTCCGCCGTCGCATCCCCGCCACGAGCCGATCTCCATCGTAGGATCAGGCGCCTGGGTATTGCCGTGCGCACCCAGGGCGTCGAAGCACGGCTTCGCGCCCGCAGCGTACATCTCTCGGAGGTAGAGGAGATCATCGCGAGCGCCCGCATCGTTGACTCCGGTCGGTGAAAGACCCGCGGAGACGGTGATCACTCCGGGCCAGGCCTGTTTGGCCGCGTTGTGCCCTGCGCAGAGCATCTGGACGTACTGCGCGGCACTTTGCGTCCCCATGACGGCGTTGCCCCATTCGCGGCTGAGATTTGGCTCGTTCCAAATCTCAATGGCGTCGACCGTGCCGTTCGGCGAGCCCGCTCGGTAGTGGTCAACGAATGCGTAGATGAAGTTCGCGAAGTCCTGCATGTTGTCCGGGGGGCCATTGAAGGCAGCGAGACCTGAGGATCGCGCCCAGGCCGGGTGGAAGTCGATCCGCGCCACGACCTTGATGCCTTGAGCGTTGGATGCCTTCACGATGCGGTCAGCTTCCGCCCAGTCGTAACGGCCACGCTGCGGCTCGATAAAGCGCCACTGAAAAAGGGTCTTCTGCCAGTTCATGCCCGCCTCGTTCAACTTGCCCAGGTCTCGGAACGTTGTGTTCGGCTGGCCCCAGACGAAAATACTGGCCCCATAGTCCGGGCTCCGAACCGTCGTAGTGGGCGGAACCGGTGTCGGAACCGGCACCGCAATGCCGGGCGGCCCAAGCGCACCGTTTAGATTGCTATCCGAAAGCGCCGCGGGGCGGGCCAGCGAGGCAGTTTTGGTGGGATCGTACTGCGCCCAGAAGCGGCTGGTGCTTGCCTGAGCCGCCAGGTCGGCCGGATCGGGACTGCCTCGAAGCACTGACTTGAACGCGTCACCGAGGAGGATGCCGCCCGTGAAACCAGTGGTGGAGTCGTAGTGGAGGAAACCCCGCTGGAAGCGCTGGTAGATGAACGCGCCGTTGTTGGGATCGTAGGCCGGCTCGCTCGTGGGGAATCCCCACACCTCAAGAGCCAGGAGCGGCGCCAGGTCGCCAAAGTCCGGCGGCGAAGCGTTCAAGTAAGTGTTGAGGAAGCCAATCGGCTCGCCTTGCCAGCTATTCGGCACGACCGCGCGCAAGTGATCCACAACCGCCTGACCGTAGTTCGGCGTATCGGGGCCGGGGGCTGCGGTGGCGACCAACGGGTTATGGACCGGGAACGTCGCGAAGTTGATCTGATTCACCGGGAGCAGGTCGGGGTCGAGGAGGTTCATGGGGTGAACCGAGCCGTCTGCCCACACCTGGAGCACGTGCCGCTGGAAGATCTGCACGGTAAAGCCGAGGAGCGTGAACTCATTGGAAACGGGATAACCGAACGTATTCACGCCGCCGCGGCTCAAGAAGTAGCTCCAGATACCATCGTTGGTTACCGAGAAGCCCGTTTCGGGGAAAGTGCGGGCCGCTTCCGTGCTGATCGGCTGAGCGTCAACCGTCCGCACTGGTAGCATGGCGACGAACAGCAAGAACAGCAGGGGTGCGAAAGACATACGTCGCGACACGATTTGCTCCAGGGCTGGAATGAGGCAGTAGAACCGCTGCTGCTGCGGGGCGGGCGGTCCGTCCAGAGCCGCGGCGAAGCCGTCCGACCATTGTAGAGAGGGCATCGAAGCGCGCACAAGCGCGCGCGCTAACCCCGGCTAAGAACTCTCTAGCCAAGCCAGCGGCTCAGAAGCCACACTTCCACCCCGACCGCGGCCGCTGCGAGGAGTGAATAGGGCAGTGCCAGGCGGAGGATGGCGGCCTCCTGGCCGGGGACACCAGCAGCATTCGCGCCCACTACGGCTTTGTCAGGCGAAACGCCCGCTCCGAGGGAGCCGCCCACCGACTGGGCGGCGGCGATCAACGCCGGCGTGAGACCCAGGGCAAGCGCAGTCTCGGTCTGGAGCGCCCCCATCGCGACATTCGAGTTCGTGTTGCTTCCGGTCATCAAGGCTCCCAGGACCCCCAGGAATGGCGAAAGCAACGGAAACGCCGGACCAACCAGCGCTCGAAGCCCCAGGGCCAGGCTGCTGATCATGCCCGAGTCGGCCATGACCAGGGACATCATCACCAGAAACAGCACCGTGATACTGGTGGTCTTAGACCGGCGGTAGGTCATGCGCGCGGTTCGGGTAAACGCCCCTTCGGGCCAGCGACCTGCTGCGCGATAAGCTGCGGCGGAAATCAGAATCGCCATCGTGATAATCGTCGCGGGATGCTGGAAAAGCCGCAGCCGGGGATAGGCCGCCTCGGCTGCCACCTGGTAGCTCAGCCCCGTGGTCGTGGAGGGGAGATCGATCCCAAGCATGAGGGACCTGCCGAGTCCGGCCAGCGGGCCGGCCTGGGCACCGAGAGTCAGCACTACCAGCAGGTAGTACGGCAGCATGGCGAGGTGAATGTTGGAGCGCGGCGTTTCACTCGTAGCTCCGGCCGACACCCCGACCACTCTTGAGGCCCCGTAGGCGACAGTGAGCAGGATAGCGCACCCCACCATCGCCGCAATGATGGAGGCTACCGCGCCCGCACCCAGAACCGCGGCCAGGTACAACGCGGCCGCCATAACCGCGCCGACGGCGACGGCGAGCGTGCCTCCCGCATAGAGGCCGCGCCAGCCCAAAAGGATGTGGAGGACGGCGATCCCGGTGATCATGATGGGGGGGACAAAGAGGATGCCAAGCCACGGCGCCAGCACTTCTCCCGGAATGCGCGTCACCAATTGGATCGCAAAGTACGACGAGCCCATCGAGCCGAACGTAATCGCCCATGAGTGGCCCACCATCGCGGCCGCCGCCGATCGGACGCCGCCAAAACCCGCCGCCTGGAGCAACGGCACGACCGACGCAACCGGCGCGCCAAAGCCGGCAAACCCTTGAATAAAGCCCGAGAAGCCCCAGCCGATGAGAAGCGCGCGCACGGCGGGCCAGCGAGCAGCCCGCACCATGGCAGTTCCAATCGTCTGAACCGCGCCGAGCGCGTCCAGCAAGATTTGCAAGAAGAGGGCCGCCCAGAGGATGAGCAGGACAAACAGGCTCAGCAGCATGCCCTTGGTAATGGCGACCAGACCGCCCTCCGGGCTCAACCCGAAGAGCCCGAAGCCGAGGGCTGCGGCCAGAACGAACGAGGTAACAGCGGAACGCTGGGCCGACCAGCCGAGCCAGCCAAGACCGCCCAGCAGCGTCACAATAGGGAGCACTGCAACCAGCGAGAGGACGGAATCCGGCCAGGGACCGACTACCAAGGACCGTCCCGGGTCGGGAATACGCGGGCCAGTCCGGCCGTTCTCAGTCGCCACAACCGCCCTCTCCCAGGAAGAGAGGGGGCTGGCCTCAGCGGGTGCGCCACCGGTCGGTTCCCGGGTCGTATTCCTCAACGAGTTGCATGAGGCTGCGATCTCCGTTGAGACCCCCGAAGGCGAGAAGGCGTCCGTTGCTCGCGCGGGCCAGCCCGAGGAACGCTCGCGGCTCGCCGAGGGGAGCTCGGGAGCGCCAGGTATCCGTGCCCGGATCGTACTCCTCCACCACGCTGAGAGCGCCCTTGGGTCCCGTGCCTCCAGCTACGAGAATCCGGCCGTCGCGCGTGGCTGCGACCCCCGCCCAGCCCCGCGCCGTGGGCATGGGCGATCTCGCCGACCAGCCATCCGCGGCGGTATCGTAGGCCTCAACGGTTCCGAGGTAGCCGCTCGCGTTCCGGCCTCCGATCGCATAGAGCCGACCGTCACCACCGAGGGCGAGGGCGAGCCCCTCACGCCCCTGTTCCAGGCCGGATCGTGCGATCCATCGGTCCGCCGCTGCGTCATACTCTTCTACCGTGGAGAGGTAACCACCCCAGCCGCCGACCGCGTAGAGCCTCCCGTTCAAAGCCGTCGCCAGCCCGAGCTGTGCGCGCGGGGTCGGAAGCTCGGCCTTTCGCGACCAGCGGTCAGACGTGGCGTCGTATTCTTCGACGGTGCCAACTGCTGCCGTGATCCAACCACCAACCGCATAGAGCCTTCCGTTTCCGGCCACAGCCGCCGCGAGTCCCGCCCGTCCGCGACCTAGACCGCTGAGGGTCCGCCAGGAGTTGGTGTCGGGGTCGTACTCCTCAACCACGTCCAGCGGTCCATCGGCGGTGCCCCCGACAACGTAGATGCGCCCGTCGGGCGCGGCCGCCACGGCTGGCGCCGCGCGGGCGATGGGCGCTAGCCCCCGAGACGCGAGCCCACCGGCCCCGGTTTGGACCCCGCCCGGCACGGCGTCTCTCGTGACCCAGAGGCCCGGAATACCACTCAGGAATCCCCAGTTGAGGATGAGCATCGCCACAGCCCCACCCAAGAGCCAACGGACGCGACCCGGAAGTCGCGTCAAAAGGGGCCACCTCTTATCATGCTGACCCAGCGCAAATAAACGGCACCCGTCCGAGGCGATCCCTCTTGCCAGGTGAGCAGCGCCGCATCTTCTCCGTAGTTGGCACCCTTCCCGAGCCGGGTGGGTACGCAGTCGCGAAGTTCAGCCGCTCCGCACGGCCTTACCAGGAGTGGATCCAGGAGCTGACGCAGGAAGGCGCCAGCCGATTCTACGAACAGTTCTACTTCGCCTACGGCCACGCGTCGATCGCCGACCTGGCGCACCTCACGATGGTGGCGGAGAACATCTCCATCGTCGCCGCCATCGAAATCCTCGACGAACAGTTAGTGGACGCCCAAGAAAGCTCCACACGATACCAGGATTTCACGCGTCGTCGCTTTTTCACACCGCCGGAGATCGAAAGCTCCGGGCTCAGTGATCGGTATGCAGAGGTCTGCGACCGAGCTTTCACCGCATATCACTCCCTGCATCGCGCCCTCGTGCCTTATCTTGAGCGGAGGTACCAGTCCCAACGTCCCGACGACCTTCCGGACGAAGAGTATCGTCGCACGATCCGGGCCCGCGCCTTCGACGTCGCGCGCTACCTGTTGCCATCGAGCACATACACGGGGCTGGGATACCTGTGCAGCGCACGTACACTCGAGCGCCAGATCAGCCGCCTGGCCTCCCACCCGCTGGACGAACTACGGGGTATAGCCGACGAGCTCAAAAGCGCGGCGACCGGCCCCGCCTACAACCCCCTTACCGCCCAGGCCGAGCCAGTCATCCGGGCTCTGTCTACGGCGGGCGACAGCTCAGCCAACCAGCAACTCATCGAACAACTGCGGCGGGCGACGCTCGCCGAGGCCGCGGCCGCTCCCACTCTGGTCCGTTACACCGCGGCCAGGCCATATCTGACGGCGACGCTCGGCAGCGCTCAAGAAGCTGCGGAGCGGCTTCTCGGTGATACGCTGCCTGACGGCATGCGCGGCGTGACCCTCGTCGAGCCCGTCGACCCAACCGCCGAGGTTGCGGCTACGCTCCTCTATCGAGCCAGCCAGTGCTCCTACGAGCAGGTGCTGAGTGCGCTCGGGGCACTCCAGCAGGTTGAGGTCGAAGCGCTAGCGAACCTGGCGTATGCTGGGCGTGGCCCGCACGATGAGCTGGTGCGGGAAGCCCGGGCCGGCTTTCAGCTCACCTTCGACCTTTGCCTCGACCAGGGCGCCTTCCGCGACTTGCATCGACACCGGAACTGCATCCAGATCATCAAAGACTTCTCAAGTCGGTACGGCTATGACCTGCCCGCAGAAGTGGCTGCCATTGGGGCCGAAGGCGACTACGAGCGAGTGATGGAGGAGGCTGGCGAGCTCTCACAGCAACTCGACCGACTGAAGCCCGGGCTAGGGCAGTACGCTTTGCCGCTGGCCTACCGCAGACGGGCGCTTTTCAAGATGGATTCAGCACAGCTCACGTACATCGTGGAGCAGCGGACTGCGCCGGCGGGCCATTTCTCATACCGGGATATGGCCTTCCGGATGTACGAGGCTTTCGCGGCGCGCTTCCCTGCCCTGGCTCGCCACATACGAGTCGCCGATCTGAACGCCGAGTCCTTCTTTGATCGGTAGGGCTACCAGCCCGGTAGCGTTGCTGGCCTTCTGCGGCGTTGCTTCCTCGGCCACGTATCTGCTGGCTTTCACTCTGCCTTACGGGATCTCTGAAGGGCTAGGGAAGCCCCTGCAGCACTTCGGCCATATCTCGGGCGGATCGCCCCAGGCCACGGCGGGGCTCATCTCCGCGATCGCAGGGCTTTTCCTCTTGTACCTGCGGGCGGTCCGCCAGTGTCAGTTGCTCGAAGGGTCTCGGACCGCTTGGATCATCGTCTACGCCGGTGCCGCGGCATCGGCACTCGCCCTCCTCCGTATGTACCCGATCTTCTCGCTGGACATCTTCTACTACATGTCCGCAGACCGTATTTGGAGCACCTATCGGGAGAACCCTTTCATTGTCCCCCCGCTACAGGCCGCTCACGATGCCTTTTTCCCCTACAACCGGTGGGGTCACTACGTGCTGCCCTACGGTCCTCTCTGGCCCTGGCTCACGGCTGCCACGAGCTGGTTTGGTGGCGGCGTGGTGGAGGCCACGCTCGTGGCCTTCAAGATGTTTGCGATCCTGGCATTTCTGGTTTGCCTGCCCCTGGTCGCTTGGACTGCCAGGGCCCTAGGCCATGACCGGCAGCTCGCCAGCCTCTGCATTTTTGCGTGGAACCCCCTGGTCCTCTTGGAATTCGCCGGCGGCGGCCACAATGACGTTGTCGCTCTCGTGCCCGTAATTCTGGCGCTGGGACTTTGGCTCCGGGGTGCAAGCGCCGGTGCCCTGCTGAGCGTGACGGCATCACTTCTCGTCAAGGCAACCGCGATCGTGCTGCTTCCTGGGCTCGTCTGGGCGGGACTGCGACGCGCTGCGCAACGGGGTCAGCTCGTCAGGTGGACGGCGACGCACATCATTCCCACCGTATGCCTGGTGCTGGTCGCCTGGGCCCCCTTCGGTCTGAACGCCGTCGGAAGCCAACTCCAGGAAAGCGGACAGTACTACCAGTCGCTCACTTCCCTCGCCGCCGCGGCCGCATCGACCGCATCGACTGGAGGTGATTCTCTGCCTGTCCGAGCGGTCCAGGCGGTGCTGGGACTCACCTTCGCGCTGGCCTATTTTTCGCAGCGGAACGCGTTGGTAACCGAAGGCGCGCCCGCGCTGCGCTCCATCTGGGGCATCACGATCTTCTACTTCCTGGTAGTGACCCCGTTCCTCTCAGCCTGGTACATGATCTGGCCCACGCTCTACGCAGCGATCCTCGCCGAGCGGCGGACAACCGTGCTCTCCGCCATCCTGGGCTTGGGGGCACTGGGTACCTACGTGGTGCAGTTCGTACTCAGACCTGCCTGGGGTCTCGGGGCTGCCGAGGGGGGTGCGGTTGGGTTGCTGGTCATAGGTGGGCCCTTCCTGCTGAGCCTGGCCGCTCTGAACATGTCAGGGCGCCGGCTAAAGCCGGAGGCAAAGCCAACTCCTGTCGCGCCGGTGCTCGCTTCCGGACCACCGGCAGCCGGCGCGACAAGCCGCCCCGCTATGGATATCGACCTACCCGGACCTACCTAGGAGCCGGAGCGTCCGTACCCGAATCGACGCTCGCCATTTCGGGCGTCTGCGTCTGCACTGTCGGTGGGTCTGGCACGACTCGCCAGAACCTGGGCAGGTATTTGCCCCAATGCTTCAGAATATCGCGGCCGCGGACGCTGCTCGTCACCGCGACGTGCTCCTCGATAAGACTTCTGAGGACACTCGCATCATCCGGGCGCACTCGCTCGATCTCGACGAGCCCGGGGTTCACCCGGTCCGGGAAGCTGCCATTCTCGTCCAGCACGAACGCGGTACCGGCTGACATACCCGCCGCGAAGTTGCGACCAACCGGTCCCAGGACAACCACGGTGCCGCCGGTCATGTACTCACAACAGTGATCGCCGGCCCCCTCCACAACGGCGGTCGCGCCGCTGTTGCGGACCGCGAAACGCTCGCCGGCGCGACCGGCGGCAAAAAGCCGACCCGCGGTTGCGCCATAGAGCACCGTGTTCCCCATGATGATGTTCTCACTCGCCGCGAACTTCGCGCTCTGAGACGGTACGATGACGATTTCACCGCCGCCCATGCCCTTCCCGACGTAGTCGTTGGCCTCACCCTCGAGGACTAGCCGCATCCCGCGGGTAAGAAACGCGCCAAAGCTCTGACCGGCGCTTCCAGCGAAGCGCATCACCAACGTTCCGTCGCCGAGGCCGTCGCCACCGTGCCGTTTCGAGATCTCGTAAGCGATCCGAGTGCCGACCGCCCGATTCGAGTTGGTGATTGGGTAGGAGAGCGAGACTCGCTTCCCTTCTTCGAATGCAGGCCGGGCGTCCTCCACCAGTTGATCGTGCAGGCGGTCTCGCGTAGGGGGGCTATTGCGATCCTGAACCTGCTTGTAAGGAAGCGAGAAGGTTGGGTCTGGAGGCGTCAAGATCGCGTCGAGCTTGAGCTGCGATCCGCGCCCGGGCAGTTCGCAGACCTGCTCGAGGAGGTCTGATCGTCCGATCATCTCGTCCAGGCTGCGAGCGCCGAGGCTCGCGAGAATCTCGCGCATCTCCCGGGCCAGGAACGTGAAATAGTTGATGACCATCTCCGGCGTGCCGGTGAACTTCGCCCGCAGGTCTGCGCGCTGCGTCGCCACCCCGGTCGGACAAGTATTGAGGTGACATTGGCGCGCCATGTCGCACCCGAGCGCTACGACGGAGGACGTGCCGAAGCCGAACTCCTCGGCGCCGAGCATCGCAGCGATGACGACATCCCGGCCGGTTTTCAGCCCGCCGTCGGTCCGGAGCCGCACTCGGCCGCGAAGATCGTTGAGGACGAGCACCTGCTGTGTTTCCGCCAGTCCCAACTCCCACGGGCAGCCGGCGTTCTTGATCGAGGACAGTGGCGAAGAGCCGGTACCACCGGAATCGCCAGAAATCAGGACGTAGTCTGCGTAGGCCTTGGCGACACCCGCGGCGATCGTGCCGACTCCCGCCTCCGACACGAGCTTGACCCCGACGTAGGCTCGGGGGTTGGCCTGTTTCAGGTCATAGATGAGCTGAGCGAGATCCTCAATACTGTAAATGTCGTGGTGGGGTGGCGGAGAGATCAGCGGGATGCCGGGAATCGCGTGGCGCAGCCGGGCGATATATGAGTTCACCTTGTGGCTGGGGAGTTGCCCACCTTCACCGGGTTTCGAGCCCTGCGCTATCTTGATCTCAAGCTCTTCGGCCTGAGACAGATACCAGGACGTAACGCCGAAGCGGGCCGAAGCAACTTGCTTGATCCGATTGTGCGTAGCGACGCCGGCGCGGGTCTGTCCGTACCAGTCCGGGTCCTCGCCTCCTTCGCCGCTGTTGCTCTTGGCACCTAACTGGTTCATGGCCAGGGCCAGAGTCTGCACGGCTTCCGGAGACAGGGCACCGAGGGACATGGCGGACGTATAGAAGCGACGCACAATTGCCTCGACCGGCTCCACTTCATCGAGCGGGACCGCGGAGCGCTGGCAGAAGTTCAGCAGATCTCGGATCTCCGCTGGGGCGTGCTTCTGGGTTAAGGCCACGTACTCTCGGTAGGCGTCGTAGTCGCCGGTGGTCGTGGCCTTGTGCATAGCACGCACACTGAGCGGGTTGAACCCGTGGTACTCGCCGTGGCCGCGGTAGCGGACGTAACCCACGTCCCTGAGTCCACGTTTTCCGGTGGGACCACTCACCTCACTAAAGGCTTCCGCGTGCTTCTTCAGCACATCGTCAGCAATATCCTCCAGACCTACGCCGGCAATTCGGCTCGGTGTGCCGTAGAAGTAGGTCTCCACGACATCCTGGTCGATTCCTATGGCCTCGAAGATCTGCGCACCCCGATATGCGCTCAGTGTTGAGATACCCATCTTCGACATGATCTTGAGGAGCCCCGCCTCAACGGCGGCGCGGAAGTTGTCCAGCACCTGCTGCGGATCAAGATCCTCCATACCGCGCTGGCCCGCGAAGCTGCGCACGGACTCGAGGGCGAGATACGGATCGATTGCGCTGGCGCCATAGCCGAGCAGGCAAGCGAAATGGTGAATGTCGAAAACGTCTCCGGCTTCAATGATCAAATCGCACCGCGTGCGGATTCCGGTGCGAATCAAGTGCTGGTGGACTGCGCTGGTTGCCAGCAGCATGGGGATAGGCGCCAGGTTCTCATCCACTCCACGATCGGAGAGGATCAGCAAACCGGCGCCGTCAGCGACTGCCTGCGCCGCATCCTCACAAAGCTGCCGGACAGCGGGCTCCAAACCACCAGATCCAGACCCGGCGGGGAAGTGACAACGGAGCACGTGGGCCTTGAGGTGCGGCTCTGGCAGGCGCTTCAGACGCTCGAGGGCGCCCTCCATGAGCACGGGACTTGGCAGCTCAATAACAGCCGCGTGTTCCTCGGTCTCTTCGAGTACGCTCTTGCGCGGACCCGCGTAGGTACCGAGACTCATGACCAGCCCTTCGCGCAATGGATCGATGGGCGGGTTTGTAACCTGAGCGAACCTCTGCTTGAAGAAGGAGTAGAAAGGCCGGGTTTCGCCCGAAAGCACCGTAAGGGGCGTATCGTCACCCATGGACCACACCGCATCGTGGCCCTCCGCACCCATCGGCTGAAGCACGATCATCAGATCTTCATTCGTATAGCCGAAGGCCTTCTGCGCCGTGAGCAGGTCGTGCTTGGCCTGAACGGAGCCGTTTACGGCTATCGTGAAACCGGAGGTCTCTAGCCGTAGCAGCTTCCGCTTGAGCCAGTAGCTATAGGGGTTCTGCGTGCTGATCTCACGCTTGACGTCGCCGTTGCGATAGAGCGCCCTGCGCGCCGTATCGACCAGCAGCATCTCGCCGGGAGCCAGGCGCCCTTTTTCCACGACGTGTTGGTCGTCGAGGTCCACGACACCGACTTCCGATGCCACCACGACCAGGCCGTCATCAGTCACTTTGTAGCGAGCCGGGCGCAGTCCATTACGGTCGAGGCAAGCGCCGGCGGTGATGCCGTCCGTGAACACCAGTGCGGCAGGACCATCCCACGGCTCCATCAGGAGCGCGTGATACTCGTAGAATGCCCGCACGTCCTCGTCCATAGCAGGCATGTTCTCCCACGCCTCTGGTACCAGCATCATCATGGCGTGCCCCGGAGTCCGCCCGGACTGCACCAACAACTCCAGCACGTTGTCGAGCTGTGCTGAGTCACTACCAGCTTCGTCGACCACCGGCTTTAGGCCCTCGACGCGGTCGCCCCAAATCTCCGACTCGAGGTTTCCCTCGCGGGCCCGCATCCAGTTTCGATTGCCCCAGAGCGTGTTGATCTCGCCATTGTGCGCAAGCAGACGGAACGGCTGAGCTAGGAACCACGTCGGGAACGTGTTGGTGCTGTACCGTTGATGAAAGACGACGATGGCCGCTTCGAACTCGTGATCGTGCAAGTCGGGATAGAACTCCGCAAGCTGCGGGGCCACGAACAATCCCTTGTATACGATGGTGCGACAGGAGAAAGAGGCCACGTAAAAATCCTCGATACTTTCACTCCTAGCCTCATCTTCCGCCTCTTTGCGGGAGAGGTAGAGCCGCCGCTCGACCTCGTCCTCTGGCAGGGTCGGGGGGGCGGCGACCAGCAGCTGCGCGATATCCGGCATGGTGGCGCGCGCCCGTTCCCCGAGAGCAGCCGCATTCAGCGGAACCTGCCGCCAGCCGAGGACGCGCAGCCCCGCTCTTTCAACCGCCGACTCCAGGGCCGCGATTGACGCGTCTTTCCGGTGCCTGTCCTGGGGCAGAAACACCATACCGACGCCGAGCCGCCAGCCCTCCGGCCGTACCAAACCGAGGCGCTCAAGCTCACGAGCAAAGAGCTTTTCCGGGATCTGCGAAAGGAGCCCCGCGCCGTCTCCAGACTTGCCATCAGCCGCCACAGCGCCGCGATGCGTGACATTGACGACGGAGAGAATAGCCTTCTCGACGATGTCATGACTCCGATCACCGTTAATACTGGCCACGAAGCCAACGCCACAGGCATCGTGTTCCAATCGGGGATCGTAGAGGGCAGGGAACGGCAGTGAACTCCGCTTACCTGATGGGGTGTAAAGGAAATTCCGAGTCACGCCGTCGCTCCTACGGTCGCTGGTCTGCTCTTGGAGGGCCAGAAAGTGGAAAATCCCCAAGCGCCTCCTGATTGCGGCGCGCCTGAGGTGGCGGCACGTCAGCGGCCCTGAGGAGCCCTTCTATTGGCGGAGGCGTATGGGAGTCGAACCCACCCGCGACACCCTACAGTGCCGCGCAACGGTTTTGAAGACCGCGGAACCCACCGGGACCCGCCCGCCCCCCCGAGAGTCTGCGCCGATTGTACAGAATTCGCCACCGAAGCCGAACGAAGGATCATCTCTCTCTGGCGGAAAGGTCGAAGGAGGCTCTTGTTCGTCGCTGTCTGCCGCCTGGAACTCCATCTTCCCGCCGCTCAGTCCCTCAAGGACAAGCGTGCCGTCGTGCAGTCCGTGGCGAAGCGCCTGCGGAACGAGTTCGGCATCGCCGTGGCGGAGGTTGAGCGTCAGAATCACCACCACCTTGCGGTTTTCGGCCTCGCCGCAGTGTCCAACGAAGCCCACCATGCCCAGGAGATGCTCGAGCGGGCCGTCCGGAACGTGGAGGATTCGCGTCTGGACGCCGAGCTGATCAGCGCTGACATTGAGGTGATCCCGACACTTGAACTTCGCTGATCCGTTGACCCCAACTTCCATCATTCGCCTGCTGGCCACACTGATGCTGGTCTGCGCTGTCCCAGTGCTCCTGGTGAGTAGCGCGTTGCGATCAGTCGCTCTCAACGAAGCCTTTTACCTCCGGGAGTTCACGAAGTACGGGGTCGGTCAAATCACCGGCTTCTCCGAAAAAGAGCTGGACCAGGTTGCTCGGATCTTCACCTCCTACTTCCAGTCCGAGCCTGCGCGCCTTGACGCCCGCGTTACCCGAGGATCGGGGTCCCTCGAACTTTTCAACGAGCGTGAGATCCAGCACATGGAAGATGTCCAGGTGCTCATGCATCGCGTTTTTCAGACGGGGCAGATGGCGCTTGCCGTACTGGTCCTGGGGGCTTTGGCCATTGTCCTCGCAGACCCCAGCACGTGGATGCATGCTGTCCTCCGCGCCGGAGCGGTCGGGGGTACGCTTGCTGCCTTGGTTGTCGGCATCGCGGCGCTCGGTTCGGTGCTTGCCTTTGACCGTCTCTTCCTCGTTTTCCACTACCTGAGCTTCGCGAATGACCTGTGGCTCCTCGACCCCTCACAGGATCGACTGATCCAGCTCTTCCCCGGAGGCTTCTTCTATGATGCGGCGCTACAGATCGGCCTGCGCTCGGCTGGCCTGGGTGCCCTGATGGCGCTAGCCGGCTTCGCGGGTCTGCGGATCTTGAGGTAAGCTACCAGGCATGCTAAGTGACATCAACACACTGCTGATCGACCTCGACGGCGTGATGTACCGCGGGGAAAGGGCTCTCCCCGGCGCTTCCGACCTGCTCCCCGCCTTGCATGCCCTCGGTATCCAATACACGTTTGTCACCAACAACTCCACCACCACCGCGGAAGAGGTTGTAGCCAGGCTGAGGCGCATGGGCGTGCCTGCCGACGCGAAGCGCGTGGTCACTAGCGCGCAGGCGACCGCCCAGTACCTGGGCACAGTCGCGGCGCCCGGAACAAGAATGCTTTCTATTGGGGAGGCTGGACTGAGCGGGGCCCTGACTGCGGCCGGGTTCCAGGTCGCGGACGAAGATGTGGCGTTCGTAGTCGTCGGCCTGGATCGCCACGTGACCTATGAGAGACTGGCGAAGGCGTGCATGGCCATTCGAGCCGGAGCGAAATTCGTGGCGACGAACGCCGATCCCGGACTTCCCGTCGAGGGTGGCTGGTGGCCCGGCGCAGGCGCCATTGTGGCCGCTTTGGTGACCGCCACTGGCGTGTCTCCCACTATCATCGGGAAACCGCAGCCCGGGCTGCTGGTCGCGGCGCTGGAGCGCCTGGGAGTCCTCAGAGAACATGCCGCGATGGTTGGGGATCAGATTCACTCGGACATCCTCGCGGGAAAGGCCGCTGGAGTCACGACGATTCTCGTTGGCACGGACCGCCCCACGGCGGAAGCGGAGCCTACCGCCGATCTCTGGGTACCCGACCTCCCGACCCTGATCGCGACCCTTAGAGAAACACACCCCGTTTGAGGAGCGTCATGGCTTGACACTCTGGGGGCTCGCCCCTATCGTGTAGCGCTTTTGGCCGGTTTGCCGTCAGCAACCCTTAGGAGCACACGATGACCAGACGCGAGCGCCGTCGCCTTGCCATCAGCCTCGGAATCTCCGCCGGCATCGCCGTCCTGCTGAGCGCTGCACTGTGGCTCGGATCGTTCAGCGTGCAGCAGGCCGCAGCCCGCGACATCTTCTTTCAAACGTGGTCTGGGGCGGGCGTCCGCGATGTCGCCGAAAACATCGTCATCGTGGCGATCGATGATGCGTCCATCAGCAAG